>DUZI01000296.1 GCA_013349595.1 Nitrospirota bacterium | reverse complement strand
ATTTCTTTTATAAGGTGTCGTATAAAAATCCCTCACCAGCCCTTCCTACTTGATTTTATTAAGTCCTCAGTTCTATCGCTGATTTTGGGAACCCTCCATCCATCTTTTGAATAGATTATTCTGAATTCCAAAACTATCGAGCATCTTTCCACACATAAAAAAAATAATATCATCAAGGGATTGAGGGTTGTGATAAAAGGCAGGCACCGCAGGCGCAATAACTACTCCAAGACGAGCAAGTTTTAGCATGTTCTCAAGGTGAATGGCACTAAATGGCATTTCTCTCGGGCTTAACAAGAGTTTCCTCCCTTCTTTGATAGTCACATCAGCAGCCCTTTCAATGAGACTTTGTCCATAACCATTTGAAATAGCAGAAAGGGTCTTTACCGAACAGGGGACAACAAACATCCCTGATGTCAGAAAGGAACCGCTTGCTACTGGTGCATAAAAATCATCATTGTCATAGCAGACTAAATTATCGCAATTGAAATATTTTTTAATCCTTCTATTCTTGTCATTTCTCCAATCTAAACCAACTTCTGATTTTATAATGGAAAGCCCCTCTTTAGAGATAATTATATGGACTTCAGAGTTCTTTATAAGTTCCTTAATAAGTTTGATACCAATTATTACCCCGCTTGCCCCTGATATAGCAACTACATATTTATTCAATCCTCTGCCTCCTTGCTACTAAGTAATCCGTGGTTTTTCATCTTAGTTCTTAGTTGTTTTCTTGATATGCCAAGCAACTCAGCAGACTTTGTCTGATTATAAGAGGTCTTTTCGAGGGCTTCAATGATGAGCATCTTTTCTTTCTCGAGTAATGTAATACCATAATCCAGCCTTTGCTCTTGTTTATTTATTTCTCCAATAGACCTCGGCAGGTGTCTAAGAGAGATAGTATCAGAATTACAGAGCACCACTGCCCTTTCTATGGCATTTTCAAGTTCCCTCACATTTCCACGCCACCCATAATCTAATAATGCTTCTTTTGCCTCTGGTTCAAACCCCCTAATTTCCTTTTTATTTGACTGGTTAAATTTTCTCAAGAAGAAGTCTGATAATAATGGTATGTCATCTTTTCTCTCTCTAAGCGGGGGTGTTCTCAAAGATACTACATTAAGCCTATAGTAAAGATCTTCTCTGAAATTACCTTTGTGAATCTCCTCAATCAAATCCTTATTTGTTGCTGCAATTATCCTGACATCTACTTTTATTCGTTTACTGCCTCCTACACGAAGTATCTCTTTTTCTTGAAGAAATCTAAGAAACTTCTTTTGTAACATAAAGGGCAATTCGCTGATTTCATCAAGAAACACTGTGCCCTCATTGGCTATCTCAATCTGTCCTATCTTTTTTTCATAAGCACCTGTAAAAGAGCCCCTCTCGTGACCAAAGAGTTCGCTCTCAAAGATTTCTGCTGGTATGGAAGTGCAATCAATAGGGACAAATGGTTTGTCTGCCCTTGATGATTCATAATGAATCGCCTTTGCAACGAGTTCCTTGCCTGTCCCACTCTCACCAGTGATGAGGACATTTGAATTGCTCTTTGATATTGTCATTATTAGATTAAAAAGGTCCTGCATCTTTTGGCTCTTACCAATGATTTTTTGAAAGGAGTACTTTTCTTTTAATTGGGATTTGAGGATTATATTTTCCCGTTTAATCTTTTGCATCTCAAGCGCTTCATTTACTACTATCAATAACTCATCATAATTTACAGGTTTGGTAAGATAGTTAAAGGCACCTTTTTTCATAGCCTCCACTGCCTTTTCAATAGTCCCAAAGGCAGTAAGCATTATTATAGGTAAATTTTGCCTCTTTTCTAAGATTATATCCACAAGTTCCATTCCACTTATTCCAGGTAATTTAAAATCAGTAATGACCAAATCTACATCTATTTCTGAAATCTTCTCAAGGGCAAGTTCTGCCGAGAGAGTCGTGATTACATCAAAACCTTTCTTTTTTAAAATAGCTGATAATACCTTGAGGGTATTTGGTTCATCATCTACAAGTAATATTGTTGGGGGTTTCATGTTGTTGGTTCCACTATAAAAGGTATTGATATAATAAACTCTGTCCCTTTCCCATAAACACTTTTGACATCAATTTTTCCATTATGTTCCTTTATTATCCTTTCAACACAAGCAAGTCCAAGTCCTGTCCCTCTTGTCTTAGTTGTAAAGAAGGGTTTAAAGATATTCTTCTTTACCTCTTCTTTCATCCCCTCTCCTGTATCAGAAATAGTTATTTGAACCATTGAATCAATGTAATTAGTAATGATATTTATTGAATCGCCAGGTCTCGTGGCATCAAAAGAATTTACAAAAATATTTAATAGTGCCTGTTTGAATTGATTTGAATCAAAGTAAAAAGGCATGATTGTTTCATCCAAATCCGTAATAAATTCTACATTATTTTCCCTTGCCTCATGTCTTATTAAATTAAGAGTTTCTTTGATACATTTATTAATATCATCTAATTGAAGCGTAATTGGCATAGGGCGAGAAAAGGTCATAAAGGTCCTTACTATTTCATTTAATCTTTTTGTCTCATCTTCAATAATAGTCAAAAACTCATGCAATACCTTACCCTGAAAATTATCCTTTAAGTATGCAACAGAACCCCTTATGGCATTTAGTGGATTTTTTATCTCATGGGCAACTGTCATTGACATTTCACCAAGGGCAGATAACTTTTCAAGACGGGTTTTTTCTTTATTGGTCTCTTCAAGTTTAATCATGCTCTCTCTAAGCCTTCTTATCATCTGATTAAAGGCCTCAATCAACTCACCAACCTCATCTCCACAGGAGTCTTTATAAACAATACACTTCTTACAATGGCTAATTTTTTCTAAAGGTTTGTTAGTAAAATCACCTAATAAGCTTGTTATAGGAAAATCCCAGCACCTTGTTTTTGAGTAGGCAGGGCAGTTAGTTAGTTTACATTTAAAAACACTTTGGCAGGTTACAATATTTTCATTGACAATTTCAAAGGACAAGTTTCCCTCTTGAACAAGTTCCATTGAATCTTTTAATTTTTTAATAGGCGTAGTAATTAGCTTTGCCATGCCAAAGGCACCCCAAATGCTTACAAGCATTGCACCCCCAATGACAATAAAAATATAATTTCTCAAATCCCTGAGATTATGCTCAACTGCGTTATCAATACTGTCTTTTGAAAATCCTGCAATTACAAGACCTATAGTCTCATAACCAGACATAATTGGCACAATAATCTCTCTAATCTCATTGTTTTTATCAATTTGCTCAACATATTGATTTATAAGAATTATATTTTCAGGCAGGTTTGATGTTACCTCACGGAGGTTCTTGCCAAGATTCTTCTTGTTTGTATGTCCTACAATCCTCATATTATTATCTGTAATTATCGCAAAAACACAACCCTGTATATTATTTATAGTCTTTATCAGTTCATCAAGTCTCAAGGGATCCATAAAAATTAGCGCATCAATGCTCTCTCTTGCTATATTACGAAGCATTAAAATTTGATTATTGTTCATCTCTTCACGAAGGATATTTCTTTGTTTAGAGATTATCAATGATCCAATTGCTGCACCAGCAAAAATAAAAATAAGCATTATTGCT
>DUZI01000128.1 GCA_013349595.1 Nitrospirota bacterium | reverse complement strand
TATACGACACCTTATAAAAAAAGTTCCTAGGGGGGCTTTGTCATAAGGCATTGTTTTAAATGTATAAATCAAAATTATAAATAAAATTTGTCGATTATAAAAATCCTGAAACAGCCCTTACTAAGCGCTATTTTAAGGATCATTGACTTGTATTTTTTCATTTCTTTATAATAACATTTTATAAAAATACGCCTAAAAAAGGGGGCACACCATGGCTGACACATATTTAAATGAGTACACTGAGGCATCAACTACATCTGTTACTGAAAAGAGCGATTCATCAAGTGGACCGATAGGTTTAGATGTAGGAACAAGCAATATTGTAATGGCAAAAAGTCATGGTTCAAAGACTTTTTATAACAAACAGATAAATGCCTACTTTACAATTCCTCAATCAAAGTTCACAAGACAAATCCTCACAAAGAATGAAATTGCTTTTTTTGAACACAACAAGCAATTCTATATCGTTGGTGATTCAGCTGAAAACTTTGCGAATATGTTTAATGCAAATACAAAAAGGCCTATGGAGTCTGGTTTGCTAAGTATGAGAGAAGATGAAGGTATCGCAATTATGCAAGCAATTATCAAATCACTTATAGGAAGGCCTAAAAAGTTTGGTGAATTGATATGTTTCAGTATTCCAGGTCAGATATTAGAAAATGAACATGGTGTTACATCAACAGTGGAAGGTCACGAATCTGTTATAAAGATTTATCTTGAGAGCCTTGGTTACACCGCCATTTCAATAAATGAAGGGCTTGCCGCTGTGATGGCTGAACTTGCAGATAATAATTACACGGGAATCGGTATAAGCATGGGTGCTGGACTTTGTAATGTCTGCTTGTCTTATATGTCAGTGCCAGTAATCACATACAGTATCCCAAAAGGTGGTGATTACATTGATATGAAAACAAGCACTGACTTGGGTGTCCCTGCAACACATGTAAAAAGCGTTAAAGAAAAGGGTATAGATTTATTAGGACTGCCAAAGAATAAAATGGATTTGGCACTACAGATCTATTACACCGATGTAATTAACCATCTCGTAAATAGTATGCAAAAGGCCATAGGCTCTTCAGATAAAATGCCCAAGATTACAGAACCCATTCCTATCGTTATAACTGGTGGGACCTCAAAGCCTAAAGGGTTTAAAGAACGTTTTGAATTAGCACTCAAGTCAATTAGACTACCTATAGCTATTTCATCAGTAAGTATTTCCAAGGAGCCACTATATACAACAGCAAGAGGTGCCCTTGCAATGGCACTAATTGAGGGGAAATAGCTGATTTTTTTATAAAAATAAATGTCACATTCCGTCCTTATCCTCTCACCAGATAAGATTAGAGGTGCCCTTTTAACCAAGGTCTTTGAAAAAAATTCCTTTCATGTAAATCTTTGCAGAAATCTTTTTGATAGTTATGAAGTTCTAAAAGATTTAAAGCCTTCATTATTTCTTATTGATAGAGAGGGTTTTTATCCAAATGAGTTGGCAACCTTAACTTCCTTAAAAACTATACTTAAAGAAACATCTGTATTAGTAGTTTCAAATCAACCTGATTACGGATTAGTAACTATTAGAGGAGTTGCTATTGATTGGTGTGTTTGTAATCCCCTTGATTTGAATATGATTGCTGAAAAAGCCCTTGAATTGGTAAACAAAAAGACAGAGGATACTTTAAAAAGCCTCCTTCCCACAGACGAAGCTGAAGACAACAAAGATAAAATTGATGAGACTACTGACGAAGGCAAGTTACAAGATGATTTGATGGGTTATCTCCGTCTGAAGTGATTGACCTATGCCTGCCAAAATAATCGCCATTGTTGGACCTAAAGGTGGGATAGGCAAAAGCACTATTTCGTCAAATCTTGCAATTTCTCTGTCTGATTTACAAAGACGTGTAATTGCCGTTGATTTAGACCTCGGAGGCGCCAATCTACACATACTTCTTGGAGTAAAAAACTATAAACACACCCTTGATGACTTTATACTCAAAAAAGTAGACAATCTTTCTGAAATATTGATAGATACAGATATAAAAAACCTAAAACTTATCTGTGGTGGCGCCAATATTCCTGATATAGCTAATATGCCCTTTCAACAAAAGATGAAAATAATCAATCATCTGCTAAAATTAGATTGCGATACAATAATACTTGATCTATCTGCAGGGTCATCTTTTAATGTGATAGACTTTCTTTTGATTGCCAATCAGCAAATATTAATAACCTCACCTGAGTCACCATCACTCATTAAGGTCTATGGTTTTATAAAATCAACTGTTTTCAGGATGCTCAATTTTCATTTCAAAAATATTGATGCCCAAGATGGCTTGGAAATACTATCATTGGCAAAAGATACAGATACTAATCCTAATCTTAAGACTATTAACGGCATATTTTCAGAACTTATCAAAACAAACGAAGAGGCAGTCAAAACAGCAAGGGAAATTATTTCAAAATTTAAACCCCATATAGTGATAAATATGGTTTACAAAAATGAAGAAACAAGGGCGGGAAATGTAATCAGCACAATGTTAAAACAATACCTTAATGTGTCATCTTCAGTGATTACTGCCATACCTGCTGACGAGATGGTGAGAAGGGCTTTGTTTAAAAATAAACCAATGATGTTGTTGTATCCTGGGTCACCATTTTCTCTGGCAGTAAAAAAACTTGCAGAACTATGTATTTAGACTACTTGTTAATACTAAAACACCATTCTAATCTAATCCAAAATCAGCGAAAGAACTGAGAACTTAACAAAATCAAGCAGGAAGGGCTGGTGAGGGATTTTTATACGTCACCTTATAAAAGAAATCTTGAGAAACTTTAGCAAAAGGCATTGCATTACAAAGAATAAAGCAAAATTAAAATGAAATCGTCGATTATAAAAATTCCGAAACAGCCCTTCCTATCGTTATTTTTGGGTCTAAGCGCCTATTAACTTTTCTCTAAATATAAAAAAGACTGCTGACAAAATACACAGACTAGCCCATAGATAATCCCATTTTAGTTCTTCCTTGAGATAAAAAAGGGCAAAAGGGACAAAGATAATAAGTGTTATAACCTCTTGAAGTATCTTAAGCTGACCCACATTCATTACCTGATAACCAATCCTGTTAGCAGGCACTTGAATAAGATATTCAAAGAGTGCGATACCCCAGCTTGCAATGGCAGCAAATAACCATGGCTTGTCATTTAGATTTTTTAAGTGGGCATACCATGCAAAGGTCATGAAAACATTACTTAGGCATAATAGAAAGGCACTTATTAAAAAAGGTTTCATAAGTTCGCAAATCCACTCCTCTGAAAAGGTTTATTTCCTTCTTAAATTAGCAATAGCTTTAAAAATTTTAGATTACATAAAGAAAAAAAAACAAGTTTCAAAAAGAGGTAGTGTAAAGATTTATGTGTAAATTCCTTTAAGGGTTTCTAACCCCATTGTTCGTGCAGGTGATTCAGTACTGCATATACAATTCTCTCAATACTCTGGTCATGACTGAAACAAATCATTGGCCTTGTTCTTCTTCTCACCTCCCTGAAGGCCCTCTCTATGACATTTGTCGTTCTCAGCTTGACCCATATCTCCTTAGAGCAACTGTAAAAATCC
>DUZI01000177.1 GCA_013349595.1 Nitrospirota bacterium | reverse complement strand
TCGCTGGATCTCGGTTGCATAGCCTTAATGAGTTCGTGTATTATTTAAAGCTATGTTTGATATTGGTTTTCAAGAACTGGTCATTATTTTTATAGTAGCACTCATTGTTTTTGGTCCTAAAAGACTACCAGAGATTGCAAAAACAATGGGCAAAGGTGTGGCTGAATTAAAAAGGGCAATGGATAATGTGAGAGAACAAATTCACTCCGAAGTAAAAGATATCAAAGATCCCCTTGATTTAAAAAACGAGATTTATGGTAAGCCATCAAATAATGACAAACAAAACACCGAAAATAAAGATTCTAAACCTATCGGAGAAACAAAGATTTCATAAATGGAAGACCCTAAAATGCCCCTAACTGAGCACTTAGGGGAGCTCAGAAAAAGGATAATCACCTCGCTTGTAGCACTTCTTATCACATTTTCAATATGTTTTGGCTATTCGGAATATCTCTTTAGATTTATCATGTTTCCTTTAAACTACGAATTAGATTTCTCAGTAAAAAAAATGTATTTTTATTTTTCCCAAAAAGACAAACTCCAAACAACAAAACTCGTTTTTCTTGCACCGACAGAGGCATTTTGGATGAGCATCAAGCTCTCTTTTGTATCAGGTTTGATACTTGCTCTTCCTGTGGTATTTCACCAATTATGGAAATTTGTATCACCAGGTCTTATGCCAAAAGAAAAAAAGTATGCAATTCCCTTTATATTGACAACTACCTTTTTGTTTGTCATTGGTTCGTTTTTTTGTTTCTTTATAGTTTTACCTTTTGCACTTTCTTTTTTACTCTCATACAATACTGGTGGCGTGTTGATGCCAATGCTATCAGTAGGTCAATATGTTGATTTCTGCCTTAAATTTATACTTGCCTTCGGTGTTGTTTTTGAATTACCTGTATTGATTTTTTTCCTGACAAGGTTTGGCATTATTACGACAGATACATTGGCGAAGCATAGAAGGTATGCTATTTTACTGGCATTTATTTTAGCAGCATTTTTGACACCTACTCCTGACGCCTTCAACCAGACACTTATGGCAATACCAATAGTGTTGCTCTACGAAGTTGGTATATGGATTTCAAAGATATTTAATAAAAAGACTAAAGGAGACACTGAAGAAGAATAATGGGAACTGAAGATGTAAGAAATATAAAAGGTGTGGTATCTGATATAGCAGAAGGTTTTATTACAGTAAATCCCTTATTTTTAAAAACCTTTTCTCAAGAAGAACTTAAAACCCTCAATGTTTTTATCAACAAAAAACTGAAAGAGGTAAGGACAGAGCCAATAGTTGAAAATGATCCCTTGTCAGTTAGAAAAAAGAATTTAAGGTTACAAAGATTAAACCTTGCGATAACTGTATTAAAAAATTATGCAAGGGAAAAACGATTAACCCTTGTTGAAATCAAAAAGAAAGGATTAAAAAACATAATATTATGAAGATTGCCGTTACAGGACTGACAAATTGTGGAAAGACTACTATTTTTAATTCCTTGACAGGATTAAATCTTGAAACTACAACCTATCCAAATCTTACTGGTGAACCAATCCCTGCCGTTGTAAAGGTCCCTGACCAAAGATTAGATAAATTAGCAGAGATATTTAACCCTAAAAAAACAACCTATGCCACAGTAAACTATACTGATTACATAGGACTGACTAAGGGTGACAAGGTTCAGAATAACCTCGTATTTGATCATATAAAAGATGCCTCAGCAATTATCAATGTCATAAGGGCTTTTGATGATGATAATATTGTTCACCCTCTCAATAAGATTGACCCTACTACAGACTTTGAGATACTTGAACTTGAGTTAATCCTTGGGGATTTGGAGTTTGTAGAGAAAAGACTTCTAAGGATACAAGAGGGAGAGAAAAAAGGTAAAAGGTCATCTCAACAAGAGATTATCCTTTTAAATAAATGTAAATCCTTTTTGGAATTAGAAATGCCTCTTCGGACAGTCAACTTTTCTCAAGAAGAATTGCTGATGATGAGACCATGGCAGTTTCTATCAAACAAGCCAGAGATAATAGTGATCAATCTATCAGAGAAGGATCTTAATACTAACAGGCAGAGAGATATAGAGTATTCAATCTTAAAAATTTTAGAAGACAAAAAAATTACTAAAGATATTAGGGTTATATCCCTCTGTGGCAAGATTGAAATGGAAATATCACAACTCGGCCCTAAAGATGCAAAGATCTTTCTTGATGAATTAGGTATAAATGAGCCTGCAAAGGATAGGCTAATAAAGATAAGCTATGACATGCTCGGGCTTATTTCATTTTTGACTTATGGTGAAGATGAGGTTCGTGCATGGACTATTCATAAAGGTGATAATGCCCAAAAGTCTGCGGGCAAGATTCATTCAGATATAGAAAGAGGCTTTATCAGGGCAGAGGTTGTGAGTTTTGATGACTTCATTGCCTGTGGAGGCTCAATTGCAAAGGCAAGAGACAAGGGTCTATTTCGCCTTGAAGGCAAGACCTATGAGGTAAACGATGGTGATATGATTAATTTTAGGTTTAATGTATGAGCCTTTTAATGCATACTCTGACTTTATTGTATAATTGTAAATCTGACTTGTCAATGCCTTTATTGTTTCATTATTAAGGCACGATGCGGCAGTTACGGCATGGGGCAAAACCCTTTGGTTTCAAGCCGATTGTTTGATCGTCGTCTTCTCTTAGTGTTTTCTAATTTATTTATCGAAGGTCAAGTCCCAAAATCAGCGATAGAACTGAGAACTTAATAAAATCAAGTAGGAAGGGTTGGTGAAAAATTTTATACGACACCTTTTGAGAAGCTTTAGCAAAAAGTATTGCATTAAATAAAGCAAAACCCAAATACAGCAACAAGGATGGGGCTCTGAAGTAAATAGCGATATTTTGCAGCAGTTCTTTGCGACAGGAGCGTTAAACAGCCACAAGTGTTTGAACCTGAAAAAACGAGTTACCCAAAAAGTCGCAAGACTTTTTGGGGTGGTAGTTGAGTTTTGCGGCTGTAGCAAAAGGGGCATTAAAACTGTCAAAACGAACGAAAGAGACTTATCCTTATCGCTTTATCTCGGCAAAATTAAAATGAAATCGTCGATTATAAAAATCCTGAAACAGCCCTTCCTAAGCGTTATTTTTGGGTACTTACTGACCTTTTTGCCTTATTGGACATTGCAAAACTTACGCTGGAAGTGTTTTTTTTGTCAAAATTACTTTACTTAGACGGCTTTGTGATATCCACTACTTTTTTAATATATTGGAGATAAACCAAGATTTTATACTTTGCCAACCCACTACAAAAATCTCTTACGAACCCCTCTTTAATCACGGAGGGGTTTAATTTGAATTAAAATGTCTTGTAAGTTACAATTTCAACAAGGGATAGCCATTGATAGAGGATATTTTCTTTCCAGACCCAAATCTTGCTGATGACGATGGACTTGTGGCAGTTGGTGGTGATTTATCAACTCACAGACTGCTCAAGGCTTATGAAATGGGTATATTCCCATGGTTTGATGAACAGGGCCCAGTCCTTTGGTGGTCACCTAATCCAAGGCTAATACTAATACCGTCAGAGATAAAGATATCGAGGAGCCTTAAGTCTATAATAAAAAAGCGAATCTTTGAGGTTGCCTTTGATAGAGATTTTGA
>DUZI01000317.1 GCA_013349595.1 Nitrospirota bacterium | reverse complement strand
TATAAAAAAAGCTCCTAAGGGGGGTTTTGTCATAAGGCATTGTTTTAAATGTATAAATCAAAATTATAAATAAAATCTGTCGATTATAAAAATCCTGAAACAGCCCTTCCTAAGCGCTATTTTTGGGTCAAAGCAAAAATATTGACAAGGCAATCAAAGAAACTCATAATATAAACTTGAAAATACTGATGCTTTGCTTAATTTATGCTGCAAAACTAAAGTAAAAGGCACACGAAATGAAAATATTACTATTTAATGGAAGCCCAAGAAAAGAAGGCAACACAGAACTACTTTTAAATGAGGTAATGAGGGCAATTGATATTAATCAACATGAGACAACTCTTTATCATTTAAACAAATTAAAGATACTTCCATGTCAAGACTGTGGTGGTTGTGAAGAGACAGGCAGATGTATTATAAATGACGATATGACGTTAATTTATGATTCTATAAGGTCTGCTGATAGAATTATCCTTGCCTCACCAATTTTTTTCTTTGCTTTAAGTGCCCAAAGTAAGATAATGATTGATAGATGTCAGTCCTTTTGGTGTGAAAAGTATTTATTAAAGCGTGAAATTCCTGCAGGGCAGTTTGACAGAAAGGGGCTGCTTATACTCGTTGGGGGCATGAAAAAAGAGATAGGTCAACAGTGTGCAGAGGCATCTGCAAAGGCATTTTTTAGGACTATCAGCGTGCCAAGTCATGAGACAATCAGTTTTCTTGGCGTTGATGAAAAGGGAGCCATTCTCAAGCATCCTGATGGGTTAGCAAGGGCTTATCAGGCAGGCAAGAATATTATTTCATAAAATTTTATCATTCACTTGAACTTATATACAGCCCCAAGCTGATTTTGGGTATAAGCATTATCACAAGTGCTAAACAATCAATAAATGAGGCAAGGCAAAAGGGGCTTATCAAATATGATGAAAAGGGTATGATTAAAATATCTCATAAAAAGTCTGAAGGGTATGTTTTTATAACAACAATGGATGTGCTATTAAAGAAGGTATAATAGATGAGGTTTTTATCTTCGATTTAGAAACAAACGAAAAGGATTTTAAGAGTCTTTACATCGTAAAATTGATAATAGAGAAATTATTAAATGGCAAAATAACTGCAAAAAATAGTGAGAAAGGGACTTGTTTTACTATTCAATTTAAGCTAGCAGAACAAGTAGTTAATTAAAATTTTTTTTCTGGATAATATCCTTTTGCCTTTGTTTTTTCTTTAGGTTTTTTTCAACAAAAATTTTTTCCCCTGTAAAAGGGTTCCTTTCAGTGTAATACATAAGACTTGAATAGGTTGACGGTAGTGGCGTAAATATTTGAACCTGCTCAGGTATCATTTTTAATTCTCTTATCAGGGCTTGTTTAAGCTTATACATATGAGACATCTCGCAACCAGGATGGGCAGACATGAAGTAATAGGTGAGGAACTGATTTTTGTTAAGTCGTTTGTTTAACAAGTCAAAGTGTTTTTTGAACTCAAGCAAATATTCCTTAGAAGGTTTTCTTATTAATGAGAGTACTTCCCCTTCAGTATGTTCAGGGGCTATCTTTAGTTGCCCTGAAACATGATGTTGAATAATCTCATGTAAATAATTAATTCCATTTTTTTTATCATTCAAAATCATGTCATATCTTAAACCTGAGGCTACAAAAACTCTTTTGATTCCAGAAAGAGACCTTATTTTTTTTAACAATTTAATCTGTGCATGATGGTCAATATTTAGTTTTTTACATATAGTAGGATATAAACAGCATTTGCCTTTACATCCACCATAAATTGATTTCTTTTGACAGTCAATTCCATACATGTTTGCCGTTGGACCACCTACATCTGATATGATTCCATTAAAGTCCTTTAAATGAGTAATTTCTTCTACTTCTTTTAAGATTGATCTTATACTCCTTGATATGACCCTTCTGCCCTGATGTATAGATATGGAGCAAAAACTACATTCTCCATAACACCCCCTATGGGAGGTTATAGAAAACCTTATTGTATCAAGTGCCCTTACATAGCCTTGTTTTTTATAGAAAGGATGTACATCTCTTTCATAGTCTAACTCAAAAAATGAATCAATTTGCTCCTGAGTTGGATAAAATGCTGGTGGATTATGAATAAGATACCTGTCATTGTGTCGCTGAAATAGCCCTTTTGCCGTCAATGGGTCATTATTTTCATAAAAAATATTAAACATATCAATAAAACTCTGTATGTCTTGTCTTACCTTTTCAAAAGGAGGTAAGGGCAGATAATCTTCTCTCCCTTTTTTTGAAATATAACAAATACCCCTTAAATCATCTATCTTTTTGTTTTTGCTTATGTATTCAGCCAAATTGATAATAGTTTGTTCAGCCATACCGTAAACAAGTATATCTGCCTTTGAATCAAACAGGATAGACCTCCTAATCGTATCATCCCAGTAATCATAATGGGCTATTCTTCGCAGGCTTGCCTCAATACCACCAAGAACAATTGGTTTGGTCTTTTTGTAGTGTCTCTTTATAAGGTTTGTGTAATATATTGAAGCCCTATCAGGTCTTCTGTCGTTTTTGCCAGCTGGGGTTAAATCATCTTGCTTCCTTTTCTTTTTGATGGCAGTGTAATTTGCAACCATTGAATCAATGGAGCCTGCACTGACACCCCAGAAAAGTCTTGGCTCGCCTAATCTTTTTATTTCATCTTCTAAGGGTTGGGCGATAATTCCTACCTTGTAACCAGCCTTGTATAAAAGATTTCCAATAATTGCTATGCCTATATGGGGACTATCAATGTATGTATCACCAGTTATTAAGATGATGTCAAGCTGATTCCAGCCTCTTTGTATTACTTCATCTTTCGTAGTAGGTAAAAACATCTCTCATTTATCTACTACTCTATTTTTCCCTTCCCTTTTGGCCTTATATAGTCTCTCATCAGATAAGATAAAAAGATCTGTTAAATTATCTGCATCTTCAGGGAAGGAAGCAATCCCTGCACTTAGAGTAACTGAAAAGAAGCCATTTTTTAAAGATTTAAACTGGTTATTTTGCACATTTATTAAAACCCTTTTTAAGGCATTAAGAGAGCTATTTTTGTCAATCTCTGGCATTATTACTACAAACTCCTCTCCACCATATCTACCCACTATATCTGAATCCCTTAAACTTGATAAGATAATAGTAGCAATGCCTTTTAATACTTGATCCCCAACAATATGTCCATAAGAATCATTAATATTTTTAAAGTTGTCAATATCCAACATTGCGAGACTTAACTTTTTTCTATATCGTTTGCTTAGTTCTAATTCTTTGAATAGATATTCAGAAATAAATCGCCTATTATATAGGTTTGTAAGTGGGTCTATGGTATATAATTTTACCTCTTCAGTAATGTCTCTTATGACAAGTTGGATCTTTCCGATGCATATATCAGCCTCTGTTCTTATAAAAAAACCCGATATTTCATATACTTGTTCATCTTTCTTGAATTTTATATTCTTAATACTTCCTGCATAGCAAAGGTTCTCATAGATCTTTTTCCAGTTTTCCCTTGAGATGATCTCATAAATAGGTGTGTTTAAAATATTATTGCCAAATACCTCAAGGGCTCTCTTGTTTGCCCATACTATAATCTGGTCATCTTGTTGGTCATAGACCTCAAGTATAATCTCGG
>DUZI01000230.1 GCA_013349595.1 Nitrospirota bacterium | reverse complement strand
TGACGATATTACCGCTGTCCCACATGCCATTGCCTCAAGGACAGCAAGCCCGAATCCCTCAAAAAAGGCAGGATGAACAAACACATCTGCATATGAGTAAAAATAAGATAATGAGTCATAACTTACATAATCAAGGTATTTTATCCTTTCATCCTCTATGGGTTTATTGATAGCAACATCTCTTTTCCCTATAACAAGCAGGTTGTGTTCAATCTTGTCTTTTATACTCATAAAAGCCTGTATCAAAACAGCCAAATTTTTATATTCAAAAAGACTCCCCACAAAGAGTATGTATGGTTTTTCTATATTGTGGTCTGATAAAAAGCCTTTTCTCATACTTTTATCCATGGGCTTAAAGTGGCTGTCATCATAGCCATTATAAATCACTTCTATCTTTTCACTTTTTACTTTTGAGTATTTTAAGAGTTCTTCTCTTACAAACCTTGACGGCACTGTAACCATAGATGCCCTTTTTGGAAGCAAATTAATCATAAACTGAAAGTATAAAGAAGAAAGCCCAAATTGCCTCTTAAAGTAGATAGGGTGTAAATCATGAACGGTGACAACTAAGGGGATCCTTGTCATTATTGAAGGCATCTCCACGATTGGACAATAAAGTAATGTTATCTTGTCTCTTTTGATAAGGCTCGGAAGTTTTGTGTTTATATACAATAACCTTTTGAAGTTGTTCATGATATTGGTAGAGCCAGAAATAGATAAATCAGTTTGAACCCTTTTACAGGCGCCAATATCAAAGGGACTGTAAAGGATAGTATCAATTTGATTACATAAACCTTTTGATACCTCTTTGGTGAATATACCAACACCTGTTGGTGAGTTGTTTAGAAAGGTCCCGTTTATACCTATTTTCATAAAAAAAGACTCTGTCCTGACATAAGCCTTTTAAGCATAATTGATTTTACTTAATAATTTAAAGGATAATCTATGTCAAACTGAATGGGAGGAATTACTATAGATGGATTTAAAAGATTTAGTTTTTAACAAGGCACTTGAGGCAAAGGAAGGTGCAATAGAAGCAAGAAGACTATCATCTGATTTGAAAAATACCTTGCTTGTTGAAATGGCAGATAGTTTCATCAAAAGGGCTAATGAGATAATCTCTGAAAACCAAAAAGATGTACAAGCGGCAGAGAAAAAGGGTTTATCAAAGGCTATGATTGACAGACTAACCCTGACAAGGTCAAGGATTGAAGAGATGTCCAAAGGTCTTGTTGAGGTAGCACAACTTGCAGACCCTGTAGGTGAGATAACTAAGATGTGGAAAAGACCTAATGGAATGATGGTCGGTAAGATGCGCGTCCCTATTGGTGTTATAGGCATCATATATGAATCCCGACCAAATGTTACTGCAGATGCCACAAGCCTCTGCTTTAAATCTGGAAATGCAGTCATCTTAAGGGGTGGCTCTGAGGCAATCAATTCAAATAAGATACTTGTCTCCATTATGAGGTCTATCCTTAAGGAAAACAACTTAAAAGAAGGTATTATCACATATATAGATACAACAGACAGGGAAGCCATTAATGAAATGCTGAAGCTTGATTGTCTTATTGATTTAATCATACCTCGTGGTGGTGAGGGACTTATAAGGACCGTGGTTGAGAATTCAAGGATACCAGTCCTAAAGCATTATAAAGGTGTTTGTCATGTCTATGTTGACAATGAGGCTGATTTGAAAATGGCTGAAGATATTTGCTTTAACGCAAAGGTTCAAAGACCTGGGACTTGTAATGCTATGGAAACCATGCTTGTCCATAAAGATATTTCAAAAGATTTTTTGCCCAAAATGGCAAAAAGGTTTATAGATTCAAAGGTTCAATTAAAAGGATGCAAAGAGAGTTGTTCTATCCTTGAGGGGATTGAATTAGCCCAAGAGGAAGATTATTATAAAGAATACCTTGACCTGGTCTTAAATATTAAGATTGTAGCAGACATTGATGAGGCAATGAATCATATATCAAAATATAGTTCATCCCATTCTGATGCCATTGTGACAAAAAATTATTCAAAAGCAATGACTTTTTTGAAAGAGGTAGATTCATCGGCGGTCTTTGTAAATGCATCAACAAGGCTTAACGATGGATATCAGTTTGGTCTTGGTGCAGAGATTGGCATTTCAACTGATAAAATACATGCCAGAGGACCAATGGGACTTGAGGAACTTACAAGTACAAAGTTTATAGTCTTTGGTGACGGTCAACTAAGAACTTAATTAATTAAAAGGAGGGATTTAGTAAGATGTCAGAAAATGAAAAACTAACTCATGAAGAATTTGTAAAAAAGGCAATTTTAAATCTAAGGCAAAAAAATTATAAGGGTATTCATACCATCTATTCAGGTTTTAATGAGGCATTTAGGAAGTATTTCCCTGAGGATGACCCTATCAAGGTTACTACCAAATTAGCAGAAGAAGGCAAGATAGTCTTAAGACCTGCTAAAGGTGGGGTGATGCTTTATCTCCCCGAAGATGCCCCGATGCAGAGGACAAAGGCAGAAGAAACCCTTGATAAGATACTAAAAGGATAAAAGAGAATGTGAGCCTTGGTATCTTTGGAGGCACCTTTAATCCCATACATCTGGGTCATCTTCGCATAGCGGAGGAGGTCTTTGAGATGCTTGGTCTTGAAGGTGTCGTATTTGTCCCTTCTGGAAATCCACCATTAAAGTCAAAGGACATACTTGATGCCAAAGAGAGATATAATCTTGTAAGAAGAGCCATTTCTGGCAACAAGCACTTTCAGATATCAGACATTGAAATCAAAAGTCGCAATAGGTCTTATACCATAGATACTATTGAGAAGATGCTTAAAATATACAGCCATAAGAAACTATATCTCATCGTTGGTTTAGATGCCTTTACTGACTTACACCTATGGCATAAACCTGAGAGGCTTATTAGATTGGTTGACTTTGTTATACCCTTAAGATATGGATTTCCCCTTAAATTGCTCTTAAAGAACAAGTTTATTAAATCGGAATCTATAAAATTGACGAAAAAACTAAGAAATGATTCAATACAATTACCACTAATAGGAGGGAAAAAGGCATACATTCTTAATACAACCACACTTGACATATCTGCAACCATGATAAGGCAACGAGTAAAAGAAGGCAAGAGCATCAAATACCTTGTCCCAGATTCAATCTTAAACAATGTTATTGAAAAATATAGATGATTTTTACTGAAAATATTTTAAATAACCTTCACGAATCAGTCTTACTTTTTAACAAAAAAGGCAGACTTACATACATTAACAGGGCAGGGGAAGAACTGTTTTTGAGAAGTTTTAAGGATTTAAAAGACAGGCGCTTTGAGAATATATTTTCCCTTTCAAAGGAGATAACAGAATTGATAAAAAAAGCCTTCCAAGAAGGCAGGGCTTTTAAGGGCAGAGATATGGAATTTAGAGATAGTAACGAAGTAAATGTGGACATATGTATCACGCCTTATTATGAAGATGTTAGTAACAGCAATGAAAATAATAGAGAAATAAAAGGCATACTCATCAGTCTTCGCGAAAACACAACCCTTGCTGACCCTGAAGATTACTATTTTGAATCATTATTATACCTACTTGGCTCCATTGCCCATGAGATAAAAAACCCCTTAAGTGGAATCAGGGGCTCTGCCCAATTACTATCAAATCTT
>DUZI01000273.1 GCA_013349595.1 Nitrospirota bacterium | reverse complement strand
GCCTGTGCCTGAAGGGATAGACCTTGATGCAATACTCTGCATAAAGACAGTAAGGACAGTCAGAAATGACAACACAATAAGTTATCAGAAGGAGTTGTATCAGATTGAGGAGGTGATGGCAGGCAAGATAGTAACGGTAACAGAACGGATAGATGGCACAATGCGTATACTTTATCAGGGCAGGAAGCTAAAGTTCAGACAGATAAACGTTCGTCCTGAAAGGCCGCAGAAGCAGAAAGTGAAGATAAAGAGAAGGACAGCCTATATACCACCAGCCGATCACCCATGGAGGAAGTTCAAAATAGGCAGGAACGCCTCCAAAAATATAACAGAGGTGGCAGCGTAGAAACCGGACATTTTCGTTTTGGTGAAAACAGGACATTTTTATTTTGGCTTGACACAGTTTTAATAAAATTATTGACAAAAGAAAAATATTCTGATATGATATGCAGGTTTTTTTCTTGAAGACTTATTAAATAATAAACATGGAGGTAAAGTGCCAACTATTGCGCAATTAGTAAGGAAGGGCCGTCAGCAAACAACTAAAAAGACGAAGAGCCCTGCACTCACAAACTGCCCTCAACGCAGAGGTGTATGTGTGAGAGTTTATACTACCACACCAAAAAAGCCTAATTCTGCATTAAGGAAGGTTGCAAGAGTAAGGCTCACCAACGGGATGGAGGTTACAGCCTACATACCTGGCGTTGGCCATAACCTACAGGAGCACTCAATTGTGCTTATTAGGGGAGGCAGAGTGAAAGATTTACCCGGTGTTAGATATCACATATTAAGAGGCACCTTAGACTGTGCCGGTGTTGCTAACAGAAAACAGGGCAGATCAAAATACGGCGCCAAGCGTCCAAAATAGTAATTAATTAACATTATAATCAAAAAAACAAATAAAAAATCTTAACAACGGAGTTTATTCTTATGCCAAGAAGAAGAGTTGCAGAGAAAAGAGAAGTATTGCCTGACCCAAAATATAACAGCAAACTTGTAAACAGGTTTATCTCTCTTATTATAAGAAATGGTGAGAAATCTATAGCAGAAAATATTTTTTACGGTGCCCTTGATATTGTTAAGGAAAAGACAAATTCTGATCCCATCAAGGTCATGAAGACTGCCGTTGAAAATGTCAAGCCTGTTCTTGAGGTTAAACCTCGTAGGGTTGGGGGTGCCACATATCAAGTGCCAGTAGAAGTAAAGCCTCAAAGAAAAGTAGCTCTTGCATTGAGATGGATAGTTGGTTATGCAAAGCAAAGGAAAGAGAAGACTATGCGTGAAAGAATTGCAGGTGAGATACTTGATGCGAATAATAATACAGGTTCATCTATAAAGAAGAAAGAAGATACACATAAGATGGCAGAAGCCAATAGAGCTTTTGCACATTATAGGTGGTAAGTCAATAATAATACATACAACTATCAATTTAAATTAAGGCAAAAAAGGTTAAACAGATATGTCAAGATTTCTACTAGAAAAAACTCGTAATATTGGAATAATGGCGCACATCGATGCAGGAAAGACAACTACTAGTGAAAGAATACTTTATTATACTGGCGTTACTTATAAAATTGGTGAGGTTCATGATGGTACAGCAGTTATGGACTGGATGCCTCAAGAACAAGAAAGAGGTATAACAATCACATCAGCAGCAACCACCTGTAATTGGAAAGAACATCGCATAAATATAATCGATACACCAGGGCATGTCGATTTCACAATCGAGGTTGAGAGGTCTCTCAGGGTTCTTGATGGTGCTGTGGCTGTTTTTGATGCAGTTGCTGGCGTAGAACCTCAATCAGAAACAGTATGGAGACAGGCAAATAAATATGGTGTCCCTCGTATAGCATTTATGAATAAAATGGATAGAATTGGAGCTGATTTTTTACGCTCAGTCGATACAATGGTTGAAAAACTTGGTGCAACTCCACTACCTATTCAAATACCAATTGGTAAGGAAGAAAATTTTAGAGGTCCTATAGATATTGTTGAGATGAAAGCATATTATTTTGATGATGAAACATTAGGGGCTAAATATGTTGAGGGGGAGATACCATCTGAATATACAAGCATAGTAAAAAAGTATAGAGACAAACTTATTGAAGCAGTAGCGGAAACTGATGATACTTTGACTGATAAATATTTAAATGGTGAAGAGATAACAACTATAGAATTAAAAAATGCTATCAGGAAAGGCACTATAGAAATGAAATTCACACCTGTTTTATGTGGTTCTGCTTTTAAAAATAAAGGTGTTCAATTATTACTTGATGCAATAGTTGACTACTTGCCATCACCACTTGATATACCACCTGTACAGGGAATTAATCCAAAAGATAATTCTACTATATCAAGACAACCTAAAGATGCAGAACCTTTTTCTGCTCTTGCTTTTAAAATTATGACTGATAATTATGTTGGGCAACTAACCTTTGTAAGAGTTTATTCTGGAGTATTAAATTCAGGTTCATATATTTATAATTCAACAAAGGATGTAAAAGAACGAATTGGAAGACTTCTTAAGATGCACGCAAATAAGAGAGAAGAGATAAAAGATGTAAGGGCAGGCGATATAGCAGCAGTTGTTGGGCTTAAGAGCACTTTAACAGGTGATACACTATGTGATGAGGCAAATCCAATTATTTTAGAGTCAATGGAATTTCCTGAACCAGTTATTTCAGTAGCCATTGAACCAAAAACAAAAGCTGATCAAGAAAAACTGTCGCTTTCACTTGCCAAATTGGCTCAAGAGGACCCTTCCTTTAAAATAGCTTTTAATGATGATACTGGACAGACAATCATATCAGGAATGGGTGAACTACATCTCGAGATAATAGTTGATAGGTTAATGAGGGAATTTAAAGTAGGCGCAAATGTAGGTAAGCCTCAAGTTGCCTATAGAGAAACTATAAAGGGATCAACTAAAATTGAAGGAAAATTTGTAAGACAGTCAGGTGGTAGAGGACAATATGGACATGTATGGATAGAGATGAACCCACTTGAAAGAGGCAAAGGTTTTGAATTTAATAATAAAATTGTTGGGGGCACTGTTCCAAAGGAATATATACCAGCAATTGAAAAAGGTATAAAAGAGGCTATGGAGGGAGGCGTATTAGCAGGTTATCCAGTAGTTGATGTGAGTGTTACCTTATTTGATGGCTCTTATCATGAGGTTGACTCATCAGAAATGGCTTTCAAAATAGCAGCATCAATGGCTTTTAAAGAAGGTGCAAAAAAATCTCAGATAACTTTATTGGAGCCAATCATGACAGTTGAAGTTGTAACGCCTGATGAATATATGGGAGATGTTATTGGAGATTTGAATTCAAGAAGGGGCAAGATTCAAACAATGGAAAAAAGAGCCTCTGCACAGGTAATTAAGGCTATGGTACCTCTTGCAGAGATGTTTGGTTATGCAACAGACCTTCGTTCAAAGACACAAGGTAGAGCTACCTATACAATGCAATTTGACCATTATGCTGATGTTCCAAAAGCAATTATGGATGGAATAGTCTCTAAATTTAGAGGCGAATAGATAAAAATTTTTAAATAATATAAATAAGATTAATCAAGGAGGACGAAATGGGAAAGGCAAAATTTGAGAGGACGAAGCCGCATGTAAATGTGGGGACGATAGGGCATGTAGATCATGGCAAGACGACATTGACGGCAGCGATAACGAAGGTATT
>DUZI01000133.1 GCA_013349595.1 Nitrospirota bacterium | reverse complement strand
CAATATTGCTCATTTCAAGGGAATTAGCAAGTATCTTTCCCCTGCCTGATGTCCCCGGGGAACCAACAGCTGGTTGTCCTGAATCAGAAGACTCCGCAAACATATTCCTTCCCATCTTAGTAAGCCCTGCAGGATTAGTAAATTTTGCAATGGTAACTTGTGCAATATTCTTTACCTGTCCATTTGTAAAAACTCCTGACAATATTCCATCTTGTCCAACTGTCAATGCCCTTAATGAACCAGAGGTCCAGCCATCTTGAGTTTGAAATATGGTCGTAGAGGGAGAACCATATTGAGTTGAGTTATTTCCTGCATATCCAAAGAAAATATTTACTGATTGAGGTGTTACTGCTCCCCAACCAGCTACCCATGGAAAGCTTATTGGTGTTGCAGTCAATGGACTGGTAAGTTGTCCACTTGTATCAAAAGTAACTGTAATAGGTGAACCTCCTACTTCTACATAGTTAGGAGACCCTGATAATCCAGTATCTGCCACTATCCTTGCTTCCCATTGACCAGGCGTAGAAGTTCTTCTGAAATATACCCCCACAGGATGGGCATTTCCAAGACTGTCATATATGGTGATATTTGTTTGAAAGTTATATGAACCTGGGGCAGCACCTGTTGTTGGTGATACAGACCAAGCTGCTGTAGGGACTGTTGACCTTGAGTCAAGATTTACTTGTATGTTCATAGTATCTGTTGAATTTGGATTACTATTTACCGTTGCTACATTAATGTCTCCAATTGCACCGGTAGGATTACCTGCATCATTATACAAGTAACCTTGTAGCCTTAATCCTTGAGGACTTACCATGAAACCTTCCTTATTAAGTAAATATTGCCCTGCCCTTGTATAAAAAGTCCCTCCTTGGTATTCCTTTATGACAAAGAATCCATCTCCATCAATCCCCATATCAAGGGGATTTGCAGTAGTTTCAAAGGTCCCTTGTGTGAATAACTGTTGAACCCCTAACATTTGAGAACCTCTACCAATCTGCATAGCACTACCACCTGTTGATGCCTGTGAAAGTACATCTGCAAAGACTGCCCTACTTCCCTTAAACCCTGATGTATTTGTGTTAGCAATATTATCACCAATGATAGATAAAGCTAAGCCATTTGTGGCAAGGCCACTTACGCCTGTAAACATTGAACCAAGTATTCCCATGACTACCTCCTGATATTTCTTTTAAAACAATATCTTATAATCTTTTACAAATCGGAAATCCTTCTCCTCTAATTCCCTTTTACAACGAAATACACTATTTTGGATAATTTACCTTTTTCACATCATTTAGAGCCATCTTTGTATCATTTATAACAAGATATGTGCCATCTTCTTCAATACTAATTCCTGTAACTATACCTCCTTCACCCTTTGAATCCCTAACATCAAGCCCTATCATACTTGATGCTGATGCGATACCCTGCGATTGCTGATTTTGTAAAAACTTCTCAAAGTTACTACTCATATTAGTAATCTGCTCAAGGGTGCTAAATTGAGTCAACTGCCCGATAAACTCTTTATCTTCCATTGGATTAAGAGGATCCTGATACTTTAGTTGTGCTATCAGTAAAGATAGAAAATCATTCTTCCCTAACTCACCATGTTTACCACTACCCTTTGAATTAGTGGTTGACGAGATCGCATAAATAGGGTTCTCAAAAATATTGTTTGTAACATTATTACTTGCTGTCAATGACATGTTCTAACCTCCTAAATGTAAAACTCAAAGGGTTTAAAGTCATCTTTCTTTTCTCCCTTTTTATCTTGTCTTTGCTCTTTTGAATTATTGTTATCGTGCTGATTTCCCCTGCCATCTGAGTAAAACTCCTCTCTGATATCAACAAAAAACTCACTAACCTTTATGCCTGAATTTTCAAGAGAGTTTTTTATCTGTGGCAAGGCAAGATTCATCATATCTTTTACCACAGAACTCTCAACCCTCATATCAGCCCTTACCATGCCATCAGCAAGGACTAGCTTGATATGGACGTTACCAAGTTCAGGCGGTTCAAGCCTTACAGTAAGGCTCTTTTGCCCTGTCTCAATGGCTTTAAAGATCTTTGAATCTATATCTTGCAACCTGCTTATATGGACAGTCTCCTTTACTGTTTGTTCGTGTTTTATATTTGTACTGTGTTGTGTATTGCTTGACGATACAATTTGATTGGTCTCGGGCTTTGTAATTATCTCTAAATCTTGATTCATGTCTATAGTTTTATTATTAGCACCCCCTACATTTAACTCTTCAACAATTACATCTTGCTTTAATAAATCTGATAACTCTTGAGAAAGTCCCTTTGATGCCATATCACCTTTTAGAGCATCTTCTAAAGATGCCTGAAACTTCTCATCTAACTTAAGCGACTTTGTATCAAAAAGGGGGGGTTCCTTTGAATCGTTATTACTGTTTGACTTTGTCAATAGTTCTTTGATATTTATATCAATGGAACTACTCAATGACTGTGACAAAGGTTGACCAGCAATATTAATAGAAGATTGAAAGGCTGAAGAAAAGGTGTTATTTGTCATTAATTCTTCATTAATAGTTGATACTATATCTACTAGCTTTGTTGTCATATTATCTGTCTGTAAAGTAGAAATATCACTGCTGATACTTTTAGTACCTTCAAAGATATTTAATCTTTCCATAATAGCTTGACGAAACTGCTCATGGGTCATATGGGTATAATCCCTTTTATTTGTTAAATCTTTTAAAATATTTGCCAAATCTTTAAAATGTCCCTGATTGAGTTGAGCAATGAGGTGAATATTATTATCCCCTGCAACCATCGTCCCTTTTAAAATATCCTGAAACTGTCGAGGATTTGCCAATAATTGCTGCATATAAATCATCATGAGTGGATCAAGGAGTTTTTCACCTAACTGAAGTTTTTGAAGAATTGCCTCAAAGGGATTGCCATTAAAGCCAATCTCTGATATCAGTGATTTGTCCCCGCCGCTATCATTCATTAGTGAGGCAAGTACAGACATAAAACTACCATTGCCTTTTGACGGTGCCTCTAAATCTTGAATGTTATTGCCATTAAGGGCAGGGTTTATTTGTGGTGCTATTGTTAGCATAAAAACACCTCCAAGTAATCTTTGATTTGTTATTTACTCTGCAAGCCTTATGCCATTAGATTTTTTAAAATATATGTGATTAAAAATTACCGAGATCCAGCGATAAGGATAGGGCTCTTTCGTTCTATCGCCGATTTTGGGTAATTTTAGAAAACTCAACATTTCTAACTTCTCTATATCGCTCTACAATAATTTGAACTATTTGAACAGCTATAGTTTGTTATGGACTTCCGAAAGGGAAAAATTTTCCTCTTAAAATGACTAAGGGGTAGGTTTTTCCTGCTTTACCTTTGTCCTTGCAAGAATCTTCTTTGAAAGTGTTGCAGCACGGGCTTCTTCAATTTGTGCAAGTATCCTCCCTGCTGTCTTTGGTTTGAGAGTTACAATAATAGTTACCGCAGTATCATCGTCAAGCCTTTCAAGCCTTCTTGCAGCTTCTTCAGGTTGCATAGATTCATAAATCTTAGCAATCTGGGCAAGATACTCCACTTCTTTTTGTTCAACTTTTTGCTCAAATAGTTTTTGCAATTCTTCAATCTCCTTTTTGAGTTTTCTAAGTTGTTCAAGTTCTTTTTGGATATCTGCCTTGACAATGCCAAGTCTCTCTTCTTCAAGGCTCTTTTTAGTATCTTGTTTGGAGGCAGGCTCTTGAGTCT
>DUZI01000191.1 GCA_013349595.1 Nitrospirota bacterium | reverse complement strand
GGATGAAATTAAATCATATGTGTATACAGTTATTGCAGGATGTATTGTGATTCTTTTTAGGTGGTGGTATGACCATCTGTTTTTTCCCTTAATCTTTATAGTTTCTCTTTTCTTAGGATTGCTTATATGGAGACATAGGGTAAGAGATGTTTTGTTTAAATTAATTCTTTTTATCTCTCTTTTAAACCCTTTGGAATTGTTTCATTACATTATTAACAGCCCTTTTTTAAGGGATTATTTTTACGGTAATATTATGAATATCCAGTCATTTAAGATGCCCATAAATATTTATGCAGGTATTTCAGAAATTCAGCCAGTTAATTTAAGTAATTTTATAGCTCATACTACAGATAATGCTACAACCTTTTTCTTAGGGATTGGCTTTTTTATACTGTTATTTATAAGGCAAATAAGATATCTTTTACCAGCAATACCTTTTATCATAATAGGCTTTTCTGCCTTTTATACAGGTTATAGATACTTAATCTATGCAAGCCCTTTCATTGGCATGGGGTTAGGATACTTTGTATATCTGTTCAAAGATTTTATCTTAAAAAGATTTAATCTCAATCACAGACCTGTTGATATACTCGCAATAGCAATGATTGTCTTTCTGTCTTTTCCTGCAGAAAGACTTTTTTTTGAGACTAAGCATTTATTTAGTGATGAGTATTATGTTAGTGAATTTAAAAAACTAAAGAATATTACTGAAGACAATGCCGTAATTTTATCATGGTGGGATCTTGGTAATCCAATGCAGTATTATGCCAAAAGGGCTACATTCATGGATAATGCAAACTTTAACCCCTTGAAGACTTATTTAACCATAAAGACATTAACTGAAGGCGATGAAGAGCATGCATATAAATACATTTCATTTATGACAAATAACAAGTCAAAGGACTATCCTCAAAATCTAAGTGAGCTATTACAAAAAGCCTCAAACTATCATGAAAAACCTCAGTCACCAGTTTATTTGATGCTATATGATAGAGTATTGGTTCAATCTGTTTTGAAAGACAATTCCCTGCCAAAAGATGAGGCTGATAGGATATCAAAAAGGATTCTTCATTTTTATTTTCCATGCACAATTACTAAGGATGCAAAGGCTGATTGTGAAGATATAATATTTGATATTAAAAACAACTCACTACAAATTGTAGATAAGAATGTAAATATTGGCTACAAAAAGGTTGTATTCTATAACAAGCAGAGACAAGAAAAAAAAGAGTTTTTACTTAATGAAAGGGCTAACCACATGATTTTACTAATATTATCTAAGAGTGGTAAGATGTATCAGTTGATAGTTTTTGAAGATTTTGAAAATTCTCTTCTAAGTAAAATGCTAATAGTTAACGAAAACACTTTCAAGAGATTTGAACTGGTCTATGAAAACTTTCCTTACATGGTGCTATATAGGTTGAAATGAGAATAATTTTAGCCTTTGAGCCTTTTAGTATCTGCAATGTAGGTTACCTTTTAACAGATGAAATGAAGAGGTTTTAAGAGAGTAAACTAATACAAAGAGTCATTGATACCTAACAATATTTATGAACAATCGAAATAATAGAACTCTTACATTTCTTACTTTGTCATTAATCTTAATTGTATGCCTCTTATCAATCTTCTTGAAATTTAAGGATAGGGATAACTTTTCTGACTATAACAATTTTTTAACAACCCCTGATGCCTTTAGATATGCCCGTTATGCTATAGAGATACAGAATGGTTCTTACGGGAGGATAGATTATCTTTCAGATGTGCCTGATTATGCTATAAGGCAATACCCTCCGCCATTATTGAGCCAAATGGCTGTATGGCTATCAGAAATATCTGGACTTAAGTTAGAATATTTTTTCCTTTTACTGTCGCCTCTATTATCCACGCTGTTTGTAATACCATTATATTTTTGGCTAAAACCCCTTAAAAATGATTTTGTAACCTTAGGGACAATTACACTTGGACTCTTTAATTTCTTCTATTTTGTAAGGACAAGGATGGGATATTTTGATACAGATTGCATGATGTTGTTTTTTATATTCACAGCCTTATTATTTATCTCAAAGGCAGTGGCACAAAAAGATGATTGGTTTCACTCATATAAATATATACTCTTTGCTGGATTAACAGTACAGGTTTTTAGATGGTGGTATGACCACTTGTTTTTTTCATTAATCTTTGGTTTTTCACTACTTATTGGGCTTGTAGCAAATAGACATTATATAAAGGATATAGCCCTTAAATTACTCTTTTTCTTTGTCCTTTTAAACCCTGTGGAAATGGTTTTTTACTTCTTTACAAGTCCTTTCCTAAGGGATTACATCTATGGCTCCATCTTCAACATACAAAGCTTTAAGATGCCTGTTCATATATATTCAACCGTTGGTGAATTACTGCCTGTAAGTTTTGGTATGTCTATATGGGTTACAACAGATAATCTCATTAGTTTTGTATATGCTGGTATATTTGGGCTGATACTTTTTTACAAACATTTTAGGTTTTTATCCATATCACTACCATTTTTAGCAATAGGATTGCTGAGTTATACAAGTGGTAATAGATACTTAATATATCTATCTCCTTTTCTGGGCATGGGATTTGGCTATGGTATATATCTATCTATTCAGTTTATAAATAGGATAATAAGCAGGTATCACATACCTGTGTATGCTATTGGATTGCTCCTTACAGCGTCTTTACTCATTCCACCTCAGATAACTAAATTTATTACCAACCCGATGTATGAGGAAAGAACGATAAATAACTACAAGATGCTGTCTCAATTAACCCCCACTGATTCGTATATTTGGGCATGGTGGGGTATTGGGAATCCCTTACAGTATTATTCACAAAGAACTGTGTTCATGGATAACTCTAATTTTAATGCCTTAAAGCTCTATCTATTTATCAATTCAATGGCATCAGAGGCAGAGAATTTAGCCTATAAGATTATCTCATTTGCTACAAACACTCGTGCCTCGCAATATAATTGGGGTGGTGATTTAGAACTTTTTAATAAAAAGATAGCTCATTACAAGAACTCACCATCAAAACCAGTATATGTAATGCTCTACGAAGGTATGCTTTCAAAGGGTATACTTAAAGATAACACCCTTTCTAAAGATGAGGCAGAGAGACTGATGAAAAGACTACCGGATAAAAATATTCGCTGTATTTTAAAAGAGTCAGTAGCAGATTGTTCAGGTCTGTCTCTGAACACTTTAAACAATCGTTTAGATATTACTGATGAAAAGATAAGGCAGGACATTAAGAAGGTAGTTGTAATTGATAAAAATCTCTCATCTCAGAAGGTATATCCGCTAAACCCCAACTCAGAAGAGTGTATTTACTTAATAATTGCTAAAGATGGCAAGGTCTATAAAAACACTGCCCATGATGATTTTGAAAAGTCAATGTTTTATAAAATGATGATATTATCAGAAGACAATTTCAGACATTTCGAGTTAGTCCATGAAGATTATCCATATATGGTCTTGTATAGGGTGAGATGACTCAATGTGTAATAATAATGGCCCAAAATCAGCGATAGAACTGAGAACTTAATAAGATCGAGTAGGAAGGGTTGGTGAGGAATTTTTATACGACACCTTATAAAAGAAATCTTGGGAAACTTTAGCAAAAGGTATTGCTTTACAAAGAATAACCATTGCTGTCCGGTTAAAATAGAGCGCCTTGAATGGGCTCTTCCCTTCTCATTTTCAGTTTATCGGGCTTCAGGGTGAGAATATCAATAAGGGACTTTCTTTCGAAGAGCATTTCTC
>DUZI01000224.1 GCA_013349595.1 Nitrospirota bacterium | reverse complement strand
TTGTCATAAGGCATTGTTTTAAATGTATAAATCAAAATTATAAATAAAATTTGTCGATTATAAAAATCCTGAAACAGCCCTTCCTAAGCGCTATTTTAAGGCTGAGAGTTAATTATGAAATTTGAATTGTGAGTTTAAAAAAACAGTTTGTCAAAAGAGATTATCTAACTAATTCCCCTTTAAAAGAGTGAATTATAAAAACTTGATTAAGACGGAATTGATTGTCTCAGTACAAATTAAAAATGAAATAAATATACAAGGACATTTTTCTCCTCGTAAGTCTTTATTTGACAATCCAAAAATTTATTTCCTACATGACTAAGCCAAATGTCCATGTAAGGCTTCTTAAAACTCCATCCCAAAGAAGATTTATAATCTTCTGAAAGTATCTTCACGAGAGGAAATTCCAATAAAAACTCAATTGTTTTGTGATTAATTATAATCTCTAAATTTGCCTTGTCTTTGCTAATACAAAGCAACATTTCAAGAATCCTAAATAAGACTATTAGAAATATCTTACCCTTGCTTTCTTTTAAAGGGATTAAAAAATCGCTTTTTTGGTTGACATGTAAATTAATCACAATACCTAATCTACTGGTTAATACTTCTAACAAATACCTGAAATATTTGTTTATATCAACATAGTAACCCTTAAAAAAATGTGACGGATTGACCTCTAATGTTTCTAAATCTTTAAAGGCAATTTGAAGAGCCTGATGAAAATACATGTTTAAAAGGGCATCACATTTTGACAGTTGTAGGTCAAGATTTTCCTTTAATATCTTATTTTCAGACTCAAGTTTGTCAGTAGTCTGTTTTCTTACAGTAATATCACGCATTACATTAATCATACATTGTTCATCGTTCATTATTATTAGTTCTACCGATATTAGCATAGTCATTATCTCGCCGATCTTTGTCCTCATCTTAATCTCACGATTGTTGATAATTCCAAGTTCCAGTAAATCCTGTGCAACCTTTTCTCTGACTTTATAATCAACCCAAAGGTCTAGATTCTTTATCTGCTTTCCTATAATTTCTTCTCTATAGTGGCCAAAGTCTCTCTCAAAGGCATGATTAACATCAATAATCCTACCGTCAATAACTGTGCTTATAACAATTGGGTCTGGGCTTGAACGAAAGGCCTTTGAAAATTTCTCTTCAGAGAGTTTTAATGTTTCATAGGCTTTTTTTATATCTGTTATGTCTTGAATCAATCCATCATAGGTCTTGAGTTTACCTTCAGAATCATACTGGCAAACAGGTGTATTTCTTACCCATCTAATTACCCCATCTTTCCTGATAATCCTGTGTTCCAGTGCCTTGACTTCTATGCCAGAGAGAATCTTTGCCACATGGTCAAGGACAGATGCCCTGTCATCAGAATAGACCATGTTTATCCATAGATAAGGATTTTCATAAAACTCCCTAGGGGTATAACCAGTAATTGAATAACAAGCAGGTCCGTGAACAGTCTCAACTGGCTTTCCATCAACTACATGGACGCTAAATATATAGTCTGAAACCGCAGAGGTGATATTTAGAAACCTCTCTTCTGTTGAACGAATCAACCCCTGTAAAGAGGCATATTTTACTTCCCACTGTAAGATTACATTTTTAAGATAACTAATCTCTAAATGAAGTTGTTCTTTAGTCTTTTCATCATCCATATTTAATTAAATAATCAATCTTTTCATCTTTCTGTATTCTTCAAATTCCTGTCTTTTTGCATCATATCCCTTTTTACCCATCATACCGTAGGTAAGATTTTTGCCTTCTTCTACACCTGGTTGATCAAAAGGATTAATATTAAGAAGGATGCCCGTATATGCAGTGCATAACTCAAAGAAGCTAAAGAGTTGTCCAAAATGATAGGCATCAATCTTTGGGATTTTGATGGTAATATTGGGGCGACTATTTTTGGTCAATGCTATCTCTGATGCCTCTTGTTCTACCTTGATGAGATTGCTTAGCTTATGCCCTGAAAGGTATGATTGATTTGCGAAATCATTAAATTTGCACTCAATAGAAGGTATAGTTATATCTCTACCATAGTCATCAATGGCTATGAAAACTACCAATTTATCTGCAGGTCCTTCCATCCATAGTTGTAATTGGGAATGTTGATCAGTTGTTCCTACAGAAGGATAAGGAGTCAAGCCCCTGCCTTCTTTCCCGAGACTTTCTGCCCAGAGCTGACAAAACCATTCAGAAAACCTCCGTAATTGGTCAGAATAAGGGAATAAGATTGTCATGTTAATACCCTTTATAGTGTGTAGAAGATAACAAGTCAATGCAAACCTCAAGGCTGGATTAGTAGAGATATTATCATTAAGACATATGGCGTCAATGTCCGATACTCCCTTTAACAATTCTGTTGAATCAATGCCAATAGTCTCTGCAAGGAGGAGTCCTACTGCACATAATACAGAAAACCTGCCACCAACATTTGAAGGGACCTCAAGGGACATAAGTTTGTAGTCATTAACTATTTTTCTTAAATCACCCTTTTGTGTGTCTGTTGTTGCTATAACATGTTTTGTAATATCAAGCCCTTTATCTTTTAAAGATTGCCACAAAATCATAAAAGAAGCCATAGTCTCAGCAGTGCTACCAGATTTGGTGATGACATTGATGATTGTATTTTTCAAATCTACTAAATCGAGTATTTCAGAGAGTGTTAGAGGGTCAACATTGTCATAGATAAATACTTTTGGCTTGGCCTTGAAATTATGAAATGGTTTTAAGGCTTCCATGATTGCCCGAGGACCAAGGGCAGAACCCCCTATTCCGAGTATAATCATATTATCAAAGCCGCTTGCATATTTACCAAGTCTTTTTATCTCTGATAAGTCCTGTTTCCATAAATCGAGAAATCCAAGTTCAGCATAGGAACGACTTGAGATTTTTCTAAAGGCTAAGGTGTAATTTATTAACTCATAATCGCTTGACTTTAATCCCCTTTGCCCTATTGAATCAACCATTACATTTGTGAAATCGACTTTAATCATCTTCCTCTCCTTCCTTTTAAAGTATTGTAAAAAATCATGATAAGCAATATGCCGATTACAAGGGCAATAACAACAAATTTAGTCAGCTTGAGGGCTAATAATATAAGTAATACTGCAACTATCAGTAAATAATTAAGCATCTTCTATTTCCCTCATCTCCTTTGCCCTTACAAGTCCTTCTTTGAGTATAAGTAAAAATACTATCGAAAACCCCGCTGCAATTGCAGGAATATTTATAACACCAAAAATAAGCAAAATCAGTAATAGGGAAAAAATGACAAGCAGTCTAAAAAGCGTCATAATCATCATCTTTGACTTGCTTTTATCAAGGGCAACGATGTTTTCCACACCCCAAATGACCCCTCTAAAGTTTACTATGGCAAAGAATCCACCAAGTATCAGGCTTAATGATGCCTTCCAGTTGAATAAAAAAAGTGCGATTAATGATAATGGTGCAATTATGTAAACTGCCCAGATTGATATTTTCTTAAAGCTTTTATCCCAATTATTTTGCATCAGTGTCTTTTTGACGCTCCTTTTTGGCAATCCTTATTAACTCTTTGACACCTGCAGAGATGCCTATAATGAAAAATATTATTGACAAGTAAGGGAAGGTACTAAAAAACTTATCAAGCAGATATCCCATCACCAAACCAACAACAGTGCAAAGGACAAAGTGAATGCCAACAGAACTCGCATATAGAAAGTCTTTTATATTTTCGTTCATTTAAATAACCTCAAATAAATGTAGTAATTTTAATCAATTTTATCTTTTAATATCAAAGTTTTTTTCAATAAGGGCAAGCA
>DUZI01000124.1 GCA_013349595.1 Nitrospirota bacterium | reverse complement strand
TTCTTTATAAAACAATGCCTTATAACAAAGCCCTACAAACTTTTTTTTATAAGGTGTCGTATAAAAATCCTTCAACAGCCCTTCCTAACTTACTTGCTGATTTTACTAAGCTTTTTAGTTCTATCGCCGATTTTGGGTAAGAAAAAAAGGCATAACAATCTTAAATTTCTCCTAATAAACCTTTAAAATAGTCCTTTATTTGTTCATCTGATAGTAATCAGACCTTGCAGATTGCCAATCTTTGCAATCTCTACACATAGGTGGAAGTTCATTATATCTGTGCTCTAAATGAAGGGTTCTTAATTCCTTTAACTGGTTCTGCCAAACTGATTTTAAAGTCTCTTTATTAATATCACCAACTACTACCCTTGCATCCAAATCAACAGGGCATAAAACTACTCTTCCATCATCTGCTATTGACATTGTCTGCATAAGCCAATGGCAGGGAAAACGGTCTTCGTTGCCAAGTATCTGGTTAGGGGCATCAATATTGCCCGCCCAACTTACCTTTGGTCTAATCTTAGCTGTTATCCCATGACTTGTCCAAAACTTAATAAAATCCTCTTTCTCATCAACATTACTATCCATTTCAACAAATTGGACTACGATTTTAGGATGTTCCACTGACATCTCTTTTTTTAACCTAAGCAAAGTAAGGATATTTTTAACTGTTTCTTCATATTCTCCACCAACCCTTAATTTTGCGTATGTCTCAGGTGTTGCTGCATCAACCCCAAAATAGATTGAGTCGAGCCCCACCTCAATTATTTTTTTCGCAGACTCTTCATCCATTAAACATCCGTTTGAGTTAAGAACTACATCTGTAAGTCCCTTATCTTTGGCATATTTCAACATATCAAAGATAGAAGGTTTTGCCTTTTTTAAGACAAAGGGATCACCAAAAAAAACCATCCACACCCTTGCATCCTTATTGTTTTCTGCTATCTCATCAATTATTTTGGTTAATAGTTCCCATTTCATAATACCTTTTTTTCTGGTCATATTCTTATGAACACACATTGAGCATCTAAGGTTACAATAACTTACTGTATCAACTAAAACTACCTTTGGAAATTCAGGTATCTCATCAAGCCTACCCGCTTTCTTTTGTGCCTCAATGATTTCCTCTTTGCTCCTAATTGTTACTTTAGTCATCAAAATTCCTCCCGTATTAAAAATTTTAAAAAGTCAAACTTAATATCTATAATAAGTTAAGTTTGCCTGATTCAGCAAAATTAATTGCCTTGACTATATGACTTTCTTGACCTGCTCAATTACATAATCTTGCTCGACCTCTGTAAAAGATGGATAAAGTGGTAGAGATATTGTCCTTTTACCGATTGACTCTGCAACTGGGAAATCACCCTCTTTAAATCCAAAATGACTTCTGTAATAGCTGAGCAAATGAATTGGTCTATAATTTACTGCTACACCTATACCTTTATCTTGGAGTGATAAAAGTATTTCATCTCTCTTATTCTCATCAACCTGTATTGTAAATAAATGGCAAGCATGGTTTATATCAGACTTAGTCTTCATCAATCTAATACCTTTTAACCCAGTAAAAACATCCACATATCTTTCATACAAACTTTGTCTTTTTTTGAGCAAATCTTCAATCCTTGCCAATTGTCCAATAAGTAAGGCACCTTGAATATTATCCATATTATATTTCCATCCAAGCACCACCATGTCCCAATGCTTATATCTCTTCGTATATCTGTCAGCAGCAGACTTATCAATACCATGAAGACGAAGCATCCTTAAAATTTCATCTTTCTTCGCATCATGAACTGTAATAGCGCCACCTTCTCCAGAGGTGATGTTTTTAGTTGCATAGAAACTAAAGCAGGCAGCATCTCCCAGTTGACCAACCTTGATATTATCTCTCATCCCTTCTATACAATGTGCTGCATCTTCTATAATTATTATTTTATATCTATCTGCTATCTGCCTTATCTTTTTCATATCGCACATCTGTCCGTAAAGATGCACAGGTATTATCGCCTTTGTCTTTTTCGTAATCTTTGATTCGATAAGTTCAGCATTGATATTGCCTGTATCTTCCTCCACATCAACAAATACAGGAGTTGCCCCGGCATGCATGACTGCATTAGAAGTAGCACAAAAACTCATAGGGGTGGTAATAACCTCATCACCTTCACCTATTTCCCATGCAAGCAGTGCAAGATGTAATGCAGCAGTACAACTCGTAAGACCTATTGTATAAGGTAGATTTAAATATTTTGAGAATTTTTCCTCAAATTCAGATACAAAAGACCCTGTTGTAAGAAATATTGACCTTAATACCTCGTCAACCCTTTCTCTATCTTCTTTGTCCACACTGTGTCTGAAAAATTCAATCTTCATTTTTTCTCTGCCTCCACACATAATCCTGTAAATGATGTCATCTTGTCTGATGCCCTCCAGTCAATACCCTTTAAATTATCATCATTACTGTGTCCATAAGTCATTCTGACTATGTTTATAAAACCAGCTTTTGATAGTATCTCTTTAAGAGTTGAAAAATCATACAAAAAACGATGTCCAAATCCGCTAAAGGCATTATTGATAACAAAAATATCCCTATTTGCTGCAATTTCGGGAAAGAAATTTTCAATATGCCATTTGATATACTCTTTCTGAATATCTGTTTTATCAGGAATTTTAAGTGATATTATAATTTCAATATCAGGAGTTATAATCCTCATCTTGCCTTTAGGCTTTAAAATACGATAACACTCCTTTAACATATCTAATGCTTCATTATAGGTGAGATGTTCTATTTGATGCTCGCTAAAAATGTAATCAAAGGACTCATCTTTTATTGAAAAAGGTTTGGACGCATCAAGGTGATAAATACCTTCATTAGTAGGTAGTATATCTGTATTAAACCAACCTGTCAGCTTGTTAGGTCCAGTACCTATTTGAAGCTTACGAACCTTATGATTTTCAGCATATTGTATAAGAGCGCTCTCAAAGTCTTTTTTTAACTCTTTAAGTCTTTTCTTTTCTTTATAGGCATTAATTATTAAATCTAAGTAAAAATTCACAGTACCTTGTCTATCTCATGCTAAGAAAAGCCCTTCCAAGAAAAGCTGCCATCTCACCTCTCGTTATAGCATCATCCACTCTATATTGACCTACTATCTTTGTAATGCCAGTTTCTTTCATCTTTTGGATATATTTAAAGAAGTGATGACTTGAAGGCACATCAGTAAAATATGGAGTTGACTTATATGTAAAATTTTCACCAAAAAGTGCCCTGATTATAAATGCCGCCATCTCCCCTCTTGTTACAGGGTCATTTACCCTATAAATCCCTGTTACTTGAGTAATTGATAAATCACGAAACTTCTGGACATATTTAAAGAAGTTATGATTTAAAGGCACATCTGAAAAGTATGGGGTTAATTTGTAGTTAAATGCCTCTCCCTGAAGTGCCCTGATTATAAATGCTGCCATCTCTCCTCTTGTTACATTATCTGAAGGGCAAAAAGATTTATCCTTAATACATCCAACAGTTATTCCCTTTGAGTATATGGCATTAATATAATTTTTGAAAAAATTACCTGCTATGTCGTCAAAAGTAGTATTACTTTCATCCTTATGCTGTATTACTGTATAAACCTCTTTCCCTAACGATATATTTCCCATTCTCAAAGTATTTGAATTATTAGTTTGCGATGTATAATTAAGAGTTGTATCTGTCAAATTAGTTGATAACCATGTTGCTTGCTGTGAAATCAACCAAATACAACCGCCTTCACCTATTTTTGTCAAACCAACAGAATATGAAGCTGACTCCTTATTTATAGTCT
>DUZI01000323.1 GCA_013349595.1 Nitrospirota bacterium | reverse complement strand
GTCAAATGTTGATGGAGAGATTGTTATAGGTGCAAGTAACATTCCTGGTATATATCTATTACCTTCATTCATTATGTCTTTTAAAAAAATATATATGAATGTTGATTTTTCCGTTAAAATATCCGATTCTCAAGATATCTACGAGAAGATTATAAATCAAGAAATCATTCTTGGTTTGGTTGGTTCTGTCATTAATGACGATTTCATAAAATATGAACCCTTTTTTGGTGACAGGCTTATCCTTGTTGCATCTACAAAATCTGATTTTCCGCAGGAAATTTCTAAAAATTCCCTATATAACCTGCCTTTAATATTAAGAGAGAGAGGCTCTGGTACGAGAATGGAAACGGAGATGTTCTTTAGAAAGCATCGCATAGACATTAATAAAATAAATGTAGTCTCTACCTTCAGCTCTACAGAGGCTATTAAGGAAGCAATAAAGGCAGGGATGGGATTTTCAATAATGTCAGAGATTTCTGTAAGGGATGAGATTAAAACAGGGCTTTTTAGAGAAATAATGATTAATGGATTAAAAATGGAAAGGATTTTTTATATTGTTCAGCATGTAAAGAGGACTTTGCCAAATAGATACTCTCTTTTTAAAGACTATCTTATAAAAAACGGACAAAAGGTAGTAAAAAGGTAATCATCTAAAGACAGTAAAAAAAGTTTGAACAAATATCTACTTGAGCCTTATAAAAACTTCATCAAAGGAGCTATTAAATGAAGAAAGTAGCAAAGATACATCCTATAAGTTATAGATTAATCAAAATCCCTTTAATATTTTTCTTCTTTTTGATTTTTGGTTTTATTTCAATCAGTTACATACATCAAGATTATTTCTTTTTTACCAGTTATCACAAAGACAAACTATTTGAGACTGTGAGGGAAAAAAGGATTGTTATAGACAGGTGGTTTTTTGATGTAAAAAAAGAATTTTCAAAAACTTCACTACTATTAAGTGAGAGTTACACTTTAAATAAACAAGAAGAACAGATAAAGACAAAAAAAGGTCAGCAGAAGGTAGTAGTTAAAGAAAATAACTATTATGGTGATTTGATAAAAAATAGACTAAAGGAAAAGAAAGAAACAGGTCTTTTCAAAGTAATATCTTACATATCTAACGATGGGAAGGTGATTGAAAGCACCTCATCTGATATAAGTGGTTCTGATATTTCTCAGACAGGTTTATTTAAGGATGTAATATCAAAGATAAAGGATACCTCGTTTATTGTCTTAAGCCATGATAGTAGTAAAAACTACGATGTTGACATTATTTCACCTGTAAAAGATGATAAGGGAAACATCATTGCATTGCTTCATGGGATCATAAATCTATTGTCCCTTCAAACAATTATTACTCAAGGCAGTCATATATCCTACGAGATTGTTGACAAAGATGGATATATATTGGTTGCGTCTAATCAAAATAATATAGGTATGAAATATCCAAATCAATTTATAAACAATATGGACAGAATTTCATTTTTTGATGATAAGTTTATTACCTTGGTGAGATTGAAAGAACTAAATTTATATCTTATTCAAAAGGTGGATGCTTATTATGTCTTGTATCCTCTTATTGAAGTAATGGCAATAATTTTAACCTTATCACTGTTTGTAGTATTTCTATTTATCTATCAATCTGTTTATATAAAAAGGCAGATTTCACTACCAATAAACCGTGTTATTGGTTTTATAAGGTCTTCTGCGGCTGGGATTCAATCTGTAAAGATACAAGGGAATTATCCAAAAGAGATAGAGGAACTCTTAAACAGTATAAATTACAAAACTGATAAAATGATTTCAGCTAATCAACAAAAAAAAATAGAAGTTAAAAAACAAGAGGCAGAAAAAAAATTTGATACTAAAAATACCTCAGAGACAAATAGCAATCAATTAATAGGTCTTATTACTTCTTTTCAGTCCTTTGCACAGATAATCAGAGATGAAAATATACAATTATTAAAAAAAGCATTACATTTAATAAATGATGATGAGTTGTTTGTTGCTTTACAAAAAAATATTCTCAAATTATTCGCAATTATGGATAATCTTAATTTTATCTTTAACAGTAGTAAAACAAAGACAAACTTTATCTTTAGTGAACTTTTTGACAAATTACAGAAAACTGCAAGAGAGATTAATACCTCGCCCTTGGTTGAGTTGATTATCGAAAATAATAAATCATTAAAAGACAGAGTTATCCATGGCTATAAGGATGCTATCATGCAAGTGCTTATTAATGCTTTGTATAGTGCTTTTATAACAACTCAAAGTGGGACAATAACCATTCTAACATCAGTCAACGAAAATGAAGATGCCGGTCAATCATTAATAATCAACATTTCTGACACAGGTCATGGTTACGAAACCAGTGATGTAGATTCCATAAAATCTTCTAATGATATTGATAGTTTTATTCTCAAATCTGCACTTATTATAGCTGAAGAAGCAGATGTTGAAGTATTAATTGAATCTATAAAAGGGAAAGGTGCTGTAGTAAATATTGTAATAAATCTTTAGTATGTTTCAACTATCACTCCTTAATTTTTATCTTATGGGTAGGGTAATCTTTGCTGTCGCCCTTCAAGTAGCTTTTCACTTCATAGGCAATATATTTATCTTTGACAAATTAGTTCTATTAATCGGACTATACAGTTTTATTGCACTGATACGATTAATCTATAGGCCTCAAAGTGTTCATTATTTTGATTTTCTGCTTGATATATTCTTTATAAGTCTCATTATCTTTATGAGTTTTAATTTTTATTCTTATAGCTATCTTACTTTATTGTATTTATTCCCAATCTTTTTCTCCTCTCTGTCAGTAAAGGGCAAGTCAGCTTTCTTATTTCCATTTATAGCTATTATTTCTTATGGTGTAATATGTACGACCTTTGAGGTGTTTTTTCAAAAAGAAAACCTATTTAACCTTGCTCTACATTTTATTTCATTTATGCTTATATTTATTGCAGGTAGAGAGGTCAGTAATAGACTTTTAGTGCAACAAGAACATATCAAAAGACTTGAAGAAGATAGAATTAAGATGCAAGGTTATGAGAGGTTGTTTAGGGTAAGTGCTGACCTTGCCCATGAATTGAGAAATCCTCTTACATCAGTCTTTGCATCAATACAATTTATTAAAGAAGGTAAGGATCCAAATGATTTTATTGACATACTTGATGAGGAGACAAATAGAATATCAGGGCTTATAAATGATTTTTTGATCTTTTCACGACCATCAGAGGCTACAAAAGAGGTGATTAATATATCATCAATGATTCAAAGATTAGTTAACAATCTCAATGATAATGACAAAATTATAGAGACATTTCTTGATGAATCCATAGAGGTTTTTGCTAATAAAACTTTTTTAGAATCTGCAATTGGTAATGTCATAAAAAATGCAATTGAGGCATCTAAAAAAAGAATAAAAATAAGTGTAAAGAAAATAAATAATCCACCTTTTGGAGTTTCACTAAATGGACAAAATCCTTTATTGGAAATATCGATTGAAGATGATGGTCAGGGGATATCGGAAACAATAAAAGAAAAGATCTTTGAACCATTTTTTACTACTAAACCTAAAGGCACAGGTCTCGGACTTGCATTAGCATATAGGATAGTAACTGACATTGGTGGGAACATAAGTATAGACAAATCGAAATTAGGTGGTGCAAATTTTAAAATCTATATCCCATCAAAAATATAATTGCAAATGATTATTAACCCTTCTTATGCTTACATTAAATTGTCAAAAATATCTCACAGAGGGTAAATAAATTGTCTGACTATTTTATTGGAGGAACTTTTAATCTCATCAGCCGTTCCTACCTCAGCT
>DUZI01000275.1 GCA_013349595.1 Nitrospirota bacterium | reverse complement strand
TGTAAAAAAAAGTTTGTAGGGCTTTGTTATAAGGCATTGTTTTAAATGTATAAATCAAAATTATAAATAAAATTTGTCGATTATAAAAATCCTGAAACAGCCCTTCCTAAGCGCTATTTTAAGTTTTATAAAATGTTATACAATGAGTTTAAAGGTGAAGACCCTAATTAATGGTAGCACTTTAAATAGCCTATTACATGGTGATGCCCTTTGTTTATTAAAACAAATTGATGACAATAGCATAGACCTTGTGCTAACTGACCCGCCATATTTTCTTGACAAGATGGATAATAAATGGGATAGTGAAAGGGTTGCAAACATAAAGAATCTTCAGGTAGTTAAATCACTCCCAGCTGGGATGCGATTTGATAAAGAACAAGGCAAAAGGTTTTATGATTGGTACTGTGAGGTATCCTTAGAACTATTAAGAATAACAAAACCAGGGGGGGCTTTTCCTTTTCAAGTCCTCGTCTTTATCACAGAATGGTATCAGCTATAGATGATGCAGGGTTACTTATTAGAGATTGTTTTATCTGGTTTTATACTCAAAATCAGCCAAAGGCAATGGGATTAAATCATTTTATAAATAGGCTAAATGAAGATTTTGAAAGCAAAGAAACACTTAGAAAAGAACTTTCTGGCTGGAAGACGCCACAGATTAAATCATGCTTTGAGCCGATTGCAATGGCACAAAAAAAACCAGAGGGGACATTCCTTGAAAACTTTAGGCGCTATCAGGTTGGTTTGATAAATACAAATATCAGAGTGGGAGAAGAGATGTTTCCTTGTAATATTTTGACCATAGAACAGATAGAGCCTAATATAGATAAATGTTTTTTGATTGTAAAGCCAGATAAATCAGAAAAGGGTGAATATAATAACCATAAGACAGTTAAACCACTGTCTCTATGTGAGCACCTTATAAAACTCGTTACATATTCAGAAGATTCAATTATTTTAGACCCTTTCTGTGGTAGCGGGACCACACTTTTAGCAGCAAAAAGGTTAAATAGAAGATACATTGGGATTGACATTAACAAGGAATATTTAAAGATAGCAAAGAAAAGGCTTGGAGGTTTAGACTATCCCAATAAATCTATCAAATTAAGAAAAGAACAGGCATGCCTATTTTAAAAGGCGAAAGGATTTAGCCCATGAAGGCACTTATTTTGGCGGCAGGTAGAGGCAAGAGGATGGAAGACCTCTCAGAGGATAAGAACAAGTGTCTTATCCCTGTCCTTGGCAAACCACTTATTGAATACAGTCTTGACACAGCGTCATCCCTTGATGAGATAGAGGAGATTATTATCATCGTTGGTTATCAGGCAGAGTCAATCATTAATAAGTATGGCATCGTCTATAAAGGCAAACCCATTAGATATAGAATACAACATGAAAGGAAAGGGCTTGTAAGTGCTATTGAAACTTCCATTACAGATTTAGATGGAGGAGACTTTTTCTTATTTCTCGGTGATGAGATTATCTTAAAGGGCAGGCACAAGGAGATGATTGATGTCTTTTACAGAGAAAATATATTTGTCTGTTGTGGAATTATCAAACAAGAAGACCCCTTTGAAGTCCGTAAGACCTATGCCATTATCCAGAGCCCTGACAATGTGATTTATAGACTTATTGAAAAGCCAGAAAGGGCAATAAATAATCTGATGGGTACTGGTAACTGTATCTTCAAGAATGAAATAATTAACTATATCCCCCGTGTCCCAATCCATCATATAAGGAATGAAAAAGAACTACCTGATTTAATCCAATGTGCCATAGATGACGGCAGACCTGTTAAATCATTTATCATCACAGATACTTATATAAATGTAAACACTAAAGAAGAGCTTGCTCGGTTATCAACTTAATCTTTAACTTCAAAAATATTTATCATCGCCTTAGCAGTTTCAAATGAATCCACTGCATCATCTTTACCTATCACCTCAATAAGTCAACATCTGTCCTTCTCCCAAAATGGCTCAAACTCTTCCCTGATTGTTTTCACTAATAGCTGAAACATATTATAGCCTTCATATCTTATTTGTATGATAAAAACAACTATGATAGAATTACAGTTATGATTAGCCACTATAAGATAATTCATGTAATTGCACTTTATCTAAGTGAAATCAAGGTCCTTTAAAGCTTGAAAGTCCTTCATGTAACAAACTACTTTAGAGGTTTTCACAACCATATAGGTGGGGCTGAACAGGCATGCTATCGCACAGCCCTCATGACCCTTAAGCATGGGCATGATGTAGTAATTGTTACAAAAAGATTTGATAAATCTCATGATTCTCAAGATTTTAAAATATATCCATTGTCTGTCTTAGAAGACTATCTACCTCAATCAATCGAAAAATATATTGAGGCTGTCAAATGGTATAGCCTCCAATACGACTTTCTTGCAAAAACGACATTTGCAAAATTACTTAAAAAGGAACTACCTGACATAGTTCATCTTCATAATTTTCAATTTCTCACCTTTAGCCTTGTTAGAGAGGCTCATAAAAGGGGGATACCCATGTGTATATCTATCTACGATTATTGGCATTTCTGCCCAAAGGCAATGCTTTTAAGGTCTGATAACTCCTTTTGTATAGATGCACATGGTGTTCAATGCCTACAATGTTTGCCAAAACAGTTTCAATTAATACAAAAGCCACTTCTTAAAATGAGAAGACATCTCTTTGACAGGGTTTTCAAGATGATTGATTACTTCATCGTCCTTTCAGAACACTCAGCAGGAGTCTTAAAGGGATATGGCATTACGGCAAACAAAATAAGGGTGATACCGCTTACACTACCCATTGAGTATCAAAATACAGAGACCCAAGAGATAGAGAGACTACCAGAGAACTCTATCTTATTTGCAGGATGGTTAAATGACAGAAAGGGCGTTCACATTGCCATTGAGGCGATGCCAATCATACTAAATGCCTTTCCTGATGCAAGGCTTTATGTGATTGGCGGTAGGGCAAAGTTTGCAGATGAATATGAGAGAAGGTTTGAGGCATTTATAAAAGAAAATGACCTGATTGATAAGGTTGTTTTTTTAGGACATCAGAGTCCAGAGATAGTAAAAACATATCTACAAAAGACCTCAGTCCTTATTATCCCTGAGCAGTATGAAAACATGTCTCCTTTAATTATGATAGAGGCAATGATTCTTGGCAAACCCATTGTGGCAAGTAATCTTGGGGGTATTCCTGAATATATAAAAGGAGGCGAGACTGGCCTTCTTGCTAATGCATATTCGCCAGAGGAATTTGCTGAACAGATTGTTACTCTGCTAAAAGATAAGATTTTTGCAAAAAGGCTCGGTGAAAATGCCCAAAAAATGATTTTAAGAAGAAACAACAATGACTCTATCTGGCAGCTTACAGAAGGGCTATATAAAGATATGCTACTTTAGCCAGAGGCATACATTGAAACAACCTGATTGCCAAATGCTTCTATGATTGTATCAGCTAATTGTAGCAAGCTGTCTTTTTCATACTGAAACATATTGATATTACAACATTTGAAAAGAAGAAATTATGGATAGATACCATTTTAAATTGTCTTTCTCTGTCTTACCTTTAATATTATCTTCAATATCCTTCCAACAATGCACTCTACTCCCAAAAATAGCGCTTAGGAAGGGCTGTTTCAGGCTTTTTATAATCGACAGATTTTATTTAATTTTGCTTTATTCATTATAATGCAATGCCTTATGACAAAGCCCTAAGGAACTTTTTTTTATAAGGTATCGTATAAAAATTCCACACCAGCCCTTCCTATCTTACTTGCTGATTTTATTAAGCTTTTTAGTTCTATCGCCAATTTTGGGAATTATTTTACAGTACCTT
>DUZI01000300.1 GCA_013349595.1 Nitrospirota bacterium | reverse complement strand
TTGCGGATTGAACAAAAGAGAAGAACTTTTGTTAGGAGGCAGTTCAATATGATGGGATACCAAACGATACCTCAGAACAAATTTATATAGGCATAGGCCTTGATAGTAAGGTACGCAAAAACTATCCACTCAGAAAGATAAACGAGACAGTGGATTTTGATTTCATCTACTCAGAGGTAAAGGAGTGTTATGGTAGCAATGGTAATGTTTCGGTTCCTCCAGCAGTAACCCCAAAAAAGCCTTTACTAATAAATTTAATTTGTTATAGAGTAATTGTCATTTTTTTAAAAAACCTAAAAAGGTAGTGTAATGACAGAAGATAAAAATGCTGTTAGAGAAGCAGTTTTAAAGAAAATAAGACAGAACAGTGATTTTCCTGCCATGTCATCAACTGTTTCACTAATTAACAAGTTTGATCCAAAAGATGACATCTCTATAACTGATTTTGCAAATTTAATTTTAAAGGATATTGCTTTTACTACCAAAATCTTAAAAGTTGTCAATAGTGTCAATTATATGCAGTTTGGTGAAGTGACTACTATTTCAAGGGCGATTATATTAATTGGTTTTGAAAACATTAAGAATCTTGCTGTAACTTTAATACTTTTTGACCAATTACAAAAGCATAAGTCAAATTCAGCCCTTATGGATAGTGTTACGAAATCTCTCTATAGTGCTATATTAGCCCGAAAGATTGCCGAAGAAACAGGTTTTGCATCAAAAGAAGAGTCTTTCCTTTGTTCTATCTTTCATATCTTTGGCAAGATGCTTGTATCTTTCTCAATGCCAGAGAAGGTTGAAGAAATTGATATGTTCATGAAACAACATAATTGCTCTGAAACAATAGCGGCTATTTCGATCTTGGGTATTTCTTATGAAGATATTGGTGTAAATATAGCAAAAGAATGGAATTTACCCAAAAAGATAGTAAGTTGCATGAAAAAGATTATGCCTTCAGAACTATCAGAAAATCAGGGTGAGATTGATAAACTAAGGAGTATATCTACTTTCACACATAACATTACAAACATTATTGCTAAAGAAAGTGCTACTGATGAACGAGAGGCTGCTATTAATAAAAATCTTAGCCTCTTTAAGGTTCATTTCAATGTTATTCAATCAAAGATTAAGCAATTATTAAAAGAGTCAGATAAGGAGTTTATCGAATTTTTTAACATGTTTAAGATTGATCTGAGAACTTCAAGATTTGCTATTAATTTGCTTAACCTAAAAAATGATGAACCAGCTAAGTCTGCTGAAATAAAACAATCAAAGGAATTTGTTTTGCCGTCTTCAATAGAATCTTTTGATGAAATCCTTGAATCAGAAAGCTTTGAAAATCCAGAGACTATTTTTAGAAAAGGTATCCAAGAAATTAATAAGTCTCTTTTAAGTGGTTTTAATCTTAACGACATAATCAGGGTAGTGCTGGAAACTATGTTTAGGGGGCTTCAGCTAACAGGAAAATCTAAGGTGTTATTTATAGTTAGAGATACAAGAAGACCTGTGATGACTGTTCGTTATGGATTTGGTAATGCTATTTCAGAGACAAAACAGTGGTTCGAAATTGTCATTGACAACAGTAATGATATTTTTAACATATCAATCAATAATCAAAAAGACTTTGTCATTAAAAAATTATCAAGTCCAGATATAATATCAATGTTGCCAAGTTGGTTTATCCAAAGGATTAATCAGGATGAATTTATCATACTCCTTCCTATTGTTGTTAATGAGTTAACTATTGGAATTTACTATATTGAGGGTCAACAGGAAGAACTGTCTAAAATTTCAAGTATGCATCTTAATAACCTAAAAATTTTAAGAGATCAAACGGTCATGGCTATCAAACAACAGAGAGGTTTTTAGTTTTATATGGATGAAGCCCTTGTTTATGCGGTAAAAGAAGAGATTTTGAGTTCTATAATAAAAAAACATAATATCATTTTTTTGAGTGGATGGAGTAAGACAGGTAAGACAATTACAACATTAAAGACAATTGCATATTTTGAAGTAAGGCTTTATTTCTCACCTATAAAACAATCAACAAAGATAGTGCTTTCTATTGATCCAGAAATTCAAATACTTGGTTCAGTATCCTCTTATATATCTGTGAATTCGGAAGATACTATATTTGTTATAGACGATTATTCATCATCTGACAATAATATTAAGCTTGAAGTTCATGATGTACTGAAAAATAAAAAAACAAATACAAAAATTCTATTAATTGTAAGAGCTTTTTTAGACATTAAAGACCTATTAATATATGCAGATGCCCTTGTAAGATTTAAAAAAAACACTGCTGAGGTCATTTATTCAAGATTTCAGGAGGCTGAAAATGTATAAAACTGCTTTCGTATGCGACGAAATATTCACCTGCCATGATACACCTGCATGGCATCCAGAGTCACCAATAAGGGTCGAATATCTTATTGAATTTCTAAAAAGAACAGACCTTTGGGATAAATTAATTCATCTGACCCCTCAACGAGCAACTATAGAGGATATTGCAAGGGTTCACACAAAGGAATATATAAACATGATACTATCAATTCAAAAGGGTGAACTTGATACAGAAACTATCATATCTCCTCATACTTTTACTGCCTGCTTGTATGCAATAGGTGCCATTAAGGAGTCAGTTGACAAGATAAAAGAAGGTCTTATAGAAAGAGCCTTTTGCCCTGTGCGCCCTCCAGGGCATCATGCCGAGGCAAATGCAGGTATGGGTTTTTGTATTTTTAATAATGTTGCTGTTGGTGCAAGATATGCACAGACAAAGGGTTTTTCAAAGGTTTTAATTGTTGATTTTGATGCCCATCATGGAAATGGCACTCAACATATATTTGAAGAAGATGAGAGTGTTTTTTATTTTAGTACCCATCAATTCCCTTACTATCCTGACACTGGAAAAGAGACTGAAAGGGGAATAGGTAAAGGTGAGGGTTTTACTTATAATGTAACAATAAGGGTAGGTTCTGGAGACAAAGATTTTATGTATGTTTATCAAGACATCTTCCCTTCAGTTGTTAGCAGATTTAGCCCTGATTTGATATTAGTCTCTGCTGGATATGATATTCATTATATGGATCAACACTCAGATTTAAAGGCCACATGTGAAGGAGTAAGGGGGATTGTTCAAGGTATATTAGGGGCCTCTGATAAACCATATATTTTTGTCCTTGAGGGTGGGTATGATTACATATCTTTGAGTAAATCTGTTAAAAATACCCTTGAGGAGATGTTATATTATCCCCCATAAAATCAAAAGAGGAGGTTACTTATTTGAAAAAATTCAGCCTAATAATCTTGATAATATTACTTGTCTTTTCATGCAGTAAAAAAGAGGTCAAAAAAGAAAGTCTTGAAGGTATAACTGCAAGAGAGGCCTTAACAGTAATTGAATCTCTTAGAACTGCATTTGTCAAAAAAGATAGAAAGGAACTTGAGAGATTAACTACATCTCAAGGTTTAAAGTCTATAATTCAACATTTAAGTGGTTTTGACTCAATAGATTTAGTTTTTACACCAGTTTGGATTGAGATTGAAACAGATAAGACTTCTGTGAATGTATCATGGAAGGGCAAGTGGATTGTCTCAGATAAGTTTATGGAGGATAGAGGTATGGCAATTATTGAACTAAAAGGTCAACCCTTAAAGGTTGATAAAATCAAAAGGGCAAATCCTTTTGTTTTGCCTTGATATTCCCAAAATCAGTGATAGAACTGAGAACTTAATAGAATCAAGTAGAAAGGGTTGATGAGGAATTTTTATACGACACCTTATAAAAGAAATCTTGAGAAACTTTAGCAAAAGGCATTGCATTATAAAGAATAGAGCAAAATTAAAATGAAATCGTCGATTATAAAAATTCCGAAACAGCCCTTCCTATCGCTATTTTTGG
>DUZI01000240.1 GCA_013349595.1 Nitrospirota bacterium | reverse complement strand
CAGAGATGCAGGTCCAATCCCTGGTTATTGGACAAACATGCTTATCTACAAGGCAGGTGGTAAGGTATCTTTTTCTGAAAATACAGGACTATCAGCTGCTTACAGTTACTTAGGGGCAGATGAGAAGACTGTCGGCTTAAATCCAGCCATGTTTTCAAATGATGGAAAAGGTAGAGGACATATGCTTCAAGGGATGCTCACACATAAATTTAATAAGAATTTTGATGGTTTTTTACAATTGGAATATTTCATGCCAAGAAGCTTTTATAATGACAATGCAAAAAATGCCCTCTTTTTCAGATGGCAGTTAATGTATAGGATTTAACTATAATCTTAACTATAATCCCCCTTAAAAACTTTAGGGGGGATTAGTTATTTTGGTGGTATTATTTGACCATATTAGAAAGTATTATTATTGGAATCGTAGAGGGAGTTACTGAGTTTTTACCTATCTCTTCAACAGGGCATATGATACTTACAACTCATCTGCTTGGAATGGAAAATAATGACTTCCTAAAAAGTTTTGAAATATCCATTCAGTTAGGTGCTATTCTCTCAGTAGTTGTGCTTTATTTTAAGAGATTTTTAATTAGTCTTGAACTTTATAAAAAACTTATTATAGCCTTCTTACCTACCGCAATAGTTGGTTTTATGGCTTACAAAACAATCAAACTTTATCTCTTTAATCCTTATGTAGTAGCGATTGCATTGATTATTGGCGGAATAATCTTGATTTTCATTGATAACTGGAGCAAGTTTAAAAAAAGCATTGCAGAAAACACAGAAGAAATATCCCTAAAAGGTGCCTTTATTGTTGGGTTAATTCAATGTATATCAATGATACCAGGCGTCTCAAGGGCTGGTGCCACTATAATAGGTGGACTTGTAGCGGGGCTTGATAGAAAACAGGCAACTGAGTTTTCTTTTTTCCTTGCAGTGCCAACGATGTTTGCAGCAACGGGATATGATATGCTCAAAACCAGCGCATCTTTTAGCTCTAACGAATGGATGCTCTTGTTTATTGGTGCTTTGGTATCTTTTATCTCTGCTATGTTAATCATTAAATTATTTATTTATTTGGTACCTAACTATGGCTTTAAGCACTTTGGCTATTATAGGATAATTATTGGGACTATATTTCTTATATTTCAACCCTTTTAAATGACAAAGACAGGTTTAGACCTTATATTTTCAAACTTCCCAAAGAGATTCATAAAAGCAAGACTTGGACTTGTTGTCCATCCTGCATCAATTAATAGAAATTTCATTCATACAGTTGATGTCTTTTTTATGAAGGGATTCAATATATCTGCACTCTTTGGTCCTCAACATGGTATAAGGGGAGAGACACAGGATAATATGATTGAATGGGAGGGCTTCAAAGACCCAAAAACAAATATCCAGATATATAGTCTATATGGTAAAAACCGCAAACCGACACAAGATATGCTCAAAGATACAGACTGTCTTGTGATTGATTTGCAGGACATTGGAGCAAGATATTACACATATATCTGGACAATGGATTTAATAATGGAAGCTTGTCATGAGCTCGGCAAATCAGTGATAGTTCTTGACAGACCCAATCCAATTGGATGTGATATAACAGAAGGACCTGTCCTTGATATTAATTTCAGTTCTTTTGTAGGGTTAAAACCACTACCAATAAGGCATGGAATGACCATTGGAGAGATTTCTCTTTATTTAAAGGATATTTATTATAAAAACCTTGAACTCTATGTAGTTAAGATGAAAGGATACAGACGCTCTATGTGGTTTGATGATACATTTTTGCATTGGATAATGCCATCACCAAATATGCCAACCCTTGACACAGCTACTGTTTATCCTGGACAATGCTTACTTGAAGGGACAAATATAAGTGAGGGTAGAGGCACGACAAGACCCTTTGAAATATTTGGTGCACCCTTTATTGATCCTGATAAGTTATTAAAAAGACTGAAAGAATATAGACTCAAAGGTTGTCTATTTAGACCCCTTTATTTTCAGCCTACCTTTCATAAATTTGCTGGTCAGATCTGTGGAGGTGCTCAGATACATATTACAAATAGACTTAAATACAAACCCTTTGAGACCTCTGTAGTGATTATAAAATCTATTATTGATTTGTATCCAAAAGAAAAAATCTGGAGAGATCCCCCTTATGAATACGAGTATCACAAACTGCCTATTGACATAATTGTTGGCACAGATAGGTTGAGGCTCGATATAGAAAATAATAAAAGCCTCAAAGCTATGTCATCATGGTGGCAAAGAGATGCTATTCAATTTAATAAGACAGTAATGAAAAAATACACCCTATATGATTAAAGGATTCATTCTTTCTGCTGGACTTGGTGAAAGACTAAGACCTCTTACTAATCACATACCAAAGCCTTTACTTCCGATACTTGGAAAACCAGTTATTGATTATGTAATTGATAGATTCATTAAAATTGATAATATAAAGATTGGTTTTAATTTGCACTACAAGGCTGATTTAATAGGTCAATGGCTCAAAGATCACAGAAATCATGACTCCTTTCAATTATTTTATGAACCTTATATCCTTGGCACTGGTGGTGCTTTAAAAAATGCAGAGAATTTTTTAAAAAATTGCTCTTTTTTTGTAACTCACAATGCAGATGTTTATACAGACTTTGATATATCAATATTAATAAATAGCTATAATAATAGCACTTGTATTGCAACCCTTGCAGTCTATGAATATCCATTAATCAATACACTCTCTCTTGATGATCAAGGTCGGTTGATCGGATTAACCCACAATACACCTTATAATCAAAAAAAGACATTCACAGGAATTGCTATTTATTCACCTAAAATATTTGATTTTATTCCATCAGGAAATTCATCAATAGTTGATGTTTGGTTAAAGGCTATCAAGTCAGGTTATTGTATTAATACATTAGATATTACTAATTATTATTGGTCAGACATTGGAACTATCCAAAACTATGGCAAGACCATCTTTGATGCACTTAAGAGAAATGGAGAAGATGTATTTATATCAAAGGGATTTAAATGCTGTGATAAGATTGAATATGATGGGTTTTTGGTTATTGAGGATAATTGTGAGATTAAGAAACCTATAAAGACAAGAGATGTAATCATTCTAACCAAAAGCATTATTGAAGATAGCAGAGACCTCAATAATTGTATCGTTTTTAACTCAATTACTATACCAGTAGAAAACCATCTTACTAATAAACCAATAGGAAGTGGAGGTTCTGACAGATTTTTTTATCGTATAAATAATGGTGATACAACCCTTATTGAGATGATATCTGATCACCAAAACCTTGACTTTAATAGACACATTGAATATACAAAATTTTTTATAAGACACTCAATATATGTTCCAAGGCTCATAGATTTTGATTTTAAAAACAAAATAGCTCACTTTGAGGATTTAGGGCAATTATCACTCTATAATTGGATGAAATGCAAGAGAGAGGAGCATTCTATTTTAAAGGTTTATGAAAAAATAATTGATTTGATGATAAACCTTCATACTATTCCGTTAGACAAGGAAGTGAAAGGACTTTTTAGGGTTTTTGATTATGAATATTTCAGATGGGAGACTAATTATTTTAAAGAATACTTTGTAAGGGGTTATATGAATCTCTCAATAGATGAAAATATTGATAAAGAACTAGATGTCCTGGCACTTTTTGCATCAGGTTTTAAACAGACAATCATTCACAGAGACCTGCAGAGCCAAAATATTATTATAAGAAATGGTCAAACTCCTTTTTTAATAGATTATCAGGGTGCAAGACTTGCCCCACCTGCATATGATTCTGCCTCACTTTTTTATGATCCTTATGTGGAAATTGATTATACCTTGAGGGAGAGGTTGTGGAATCTTTACTGCACTAGACTTTTAGATAAATT
>DUZI01000105.1 GCA_013349595.1 Nitrospirota bacterium | reverse complement strand
TTTTGGGCTAATCTTTGATGAAAGGGCATCAATAGAAAAAGGCTTTTGTATGAAATTATAGCCCTCATCGATTATCGCTTCATAAGTAATCATATTTTGAGTGATAGCATGACATAATGAGTGTCTTCATATTTGGCTTAATTTTGGTAATTTAAAGCGAGAGTTCTTTTTTAACAAGACTGTCAAATTGATGTCTGGATACTAAGTAAAGTATTTGATTATGTATTGTAAAATGATATGGTTTGAATCTCTTTAGTTAAGCCGTTTTGATGATATTGTCTATCACTATTAGTGAATTATTCAAGCATTATAACTTTTTTAGCGGAAAGTACTAATCTCTTTTTGTATAAAAAATACAGTGCAAAGATTTAAAGTGTTTTTAGTAAATGTTGTATCATAAATTAGAAATCATTCCAATGAAAAGGACAGAGAAAAAGGTACAGTATGTAATAAGTTATCTCAATGCAAAGGGTTACAAGATTATCTGGCAGTGAAGGATTTTTTTAATACACAATACAGAGCATACCTCCACAGCAGATATCATAAAGGCAGTAAAAAGGGTAGGGACATATTTCCCAGTTTGAGTCTTTAAAAGCATTCCTGCAGCTTTAAGCAAGTCTTTCATTAGCACAACGGATAACTTCAGAACGATAGTGCTTTCAGATTTCTTTAGTTTCCCGTAAGGGGTTAACCCATGCATACCCCTTGCCCTGACTTGGTTTTACGACCTTGTAGTCTTTTTCTATACCTTATTTCTTGTTAAAATAGCCTTAATAGTATCCTCAGAAATCTCAATGCTGTTTGACAAAATCAGGGTATGATTTATCGATTTGTTGTTGACTATTTTTTACAAACCCTTGTATCATCCTTGACATAGGGGGAATTACTAAGTTCTTATCTCTCTGTATTTCCTGTAGTTTTATTTAACCCTATATACTAAAAGATGGGTTCTTTAATATCCGAGTTCCAGCGATAAGGATAAGTCTCTTTCGTTCAGGAGCTAGGTTTTGACAGTTCTAATGCTCCTTTCGCTGGAGCCGCAAAACTCAACTACCACCCCAAAAAGTCTTGCAACTTTTTGGGGACCCCTTTCCTTTGGGTTCAAACAATTGCGGTTGTTTAACGCTCCAGTCGCAAAGAAATGTTGCCAAAACATCGCTATTTACTTCAGAACCCCATTTTTATCGCTGTATTTGGGAATATGTAAAATCAGGCTTTTACCACATAGACTGAACAATGGGCGTATCTTACTACTGTTGACGAAACGCTTCCGAGTTTAAACTTTGATGATGCACTCAAGCCAAGACTTCCAATTATTATAAGGTCTATTGATTTCTTTTCGGCATAATCAATAATTGCATCTGGAACAGATGATGAGGTGACTATCTCTTTCTCTTTGACCTTTAGTCCATGTGATGAAAGTAGTTCATCTGCCTTTTTCATTATATTCTGACCTTTTATAGAGAGTCTATCAGATAGTTTTTCTCTTGCAGAGGCTGAAATCTCTAAATCAAGGTTTGAATATTACATTCAACAGGTATTTTTCTGCATTCTTTGCTTTTGCATATTCAATGGCTATGTTTAAGGCATTATCTGAATATTTTGAACCATCAATTGGGACTAATATATTCATTATTTATTTTCTCCTTTAATGTTTGACCTTGCTCATTGAAAGTCCTAATCCTTCAAAGAGGTAATATATTGCAAAACCCCACCACATTGTGTAAATGACATAAAAGATTAATAATCCTATCATCATAATAGCCTTATCAGTAACCTTCTGTGCCTCAATGCCATAGAAGTTATATGCTGTCTCAACAGCCTTTTTCATCACATCTGTAGCAATCTTTGCCTCTTCAATCTTACCTTCTTTCTTAAAAGATTTATCCATTTGCTTGAGTATATTCCACCAAGAAAGCATCACTTCTTTTTCTTTTAAATTGTATTTTGCAGAGATCGCCTTACCATCATTTTTATACATATCATCAGAATCCTTGAGGATAATTGCCATTAACTCACCGAGTTTACCCTTTATTTTTATTTCAGTCCCTGTTGCCTCTGGAACCATATTAGCTACAGTTAAGACTTGAACAGTATTTTTTATTTGTTCCTCTCTGTCCATCTTAATAGTTAGTGTGAATTCTTTACCTAAGAAGTTATCTGCTGATTTTTTTACATCAGGGATAAAATAAGAAGAACCCTTTGAGAGTTTGTTAAACATATCATCTGAAAATACAAGTCCATTTTTACCATCACCAAAGATAGGCATAAATATCAAAAACAAAACACCAAAAAAGTTTAAAGCAAGAAATATCCCCATAGACATTGCTTTTTTATTAGTAGTTGCCATACTTTTAGCCCTCCCCTCTCAATGTCTTGATGTTTGTAAAGAATTTACCGATAACCCAGATTCCAAAGATTGCAACGACTACCCAAAAGATAATATTACCAACAAATTCAATTGCATTAACCGTTGAGCTTGAAAGGCTTATATATTCAAGTTCAACTAACTTTTTGGGCAACACTGATGCCCTATTTACAAAACCAGCCAATATAGATACTGCATAAAAACCAAGAATGTGTGCCCCCTTGACAACCTTTGTAACAAGTGCACCAATCTGAATGCCAATTAGAGAACCTATGAGCATACCCATTGCAAGTGTATAAAATACATAACCATATATTGCATATTGTGCAATTGATGCAAGCCCCGCTGTAAAAATTATTTGTAAAATGTCTGTGCCAACTGTTGTTGTTGCAGAAACACCAAAGAGATAGACAAACATTGGAAAAGTTATAAAACCTCCACCTACACCCATGATTGCTGCTAGCATCCCGACAATAACCCCACCAATAGCAACAAATATAGCAGAGATTTTTCTTCCTCCTTCAACAAGGTGTTCGTCAAAGGTAATCATTGGGGGAATTTGAACTGCTTGTAATTTGAGTGCTAAAGGTGGTGTAGTGTCAGGACCACTATGTGCACCTCCATCACCACTAACTTTCCTTGATTTTAAGTAATCAGCAAGGGCATAAAAGCCAAGAAATCCAAGTAAAATAGCATAAACCAAGCTTATAAATGCCTCACTTAAAAGAGGATCTTTGTTGTATAATCCTTTATTGATTGCTCCACCAATAAATGTCCCAATACCCGAACCTGCAAGGAAACCAAGTGCAAGTTTTACTGATACATTACCAAGTTTTTTGTGAACAGTTGTCCCCATTATTGCTTTTGCAAAAATGTGGAATACATCAGTCCCCACTGCAAGGATACCCTTAACCCCAGCAGCCATTAGGGCAGGTGTGATAATAAAGCCTCCGCCTGCACCGATACATCCAGTAATAAGCCCTGCTGCAAGACCAATTGCAATTGAAACAAGGAATATTGAAGTTGAATAAAAGGCTGGTGCATAGGCAGTCTTTCCGCCGATAATATCACCTGCTTCAATAAATGATGCTGCCAGGATAGGAATGGTGAGAACCATTAAAAGAAGAACCTTTTTCCTGTTTTTGATGATGTTCATAGATACCTCATAATCCCACTTGGCATGTGCAACCGATGCAGCCCTCATAAACTCATACAACTTTCTCGGATAACTCATAACTTATACTACCCCTCCTTTTTTTATTTACACCCAAATAAGGTATTTAAGAAAATACTATTTGCACAAAAGTAATTACATTGTAAAAAATACATATTTTATATGACACAGGTAAAACGAATGATTATATTATTATGATGTAGTGTCTTTTTGTCAATAACACATGCAAGAAAGGTAGTGTCAAGATTTATGTGTAAATTCCTTTAAGGGTTTCTTTCCCCATTGTTCGTTTAGGTGATTCAGCACTGCATATACAATTCTCTCAATACTCTGGTCATGATTGAAACAACTCATTGGCCTTGTTCTTCTTCTCACCTCCCTGAAGGCCCTCTCTATGAC
>DUZI01000151.1 GCA_013349595.1 Nitrospirota bacterium | reverse complement strand
TATTTTAAACCTCATAAAGCAAAGGGAAGATATAACAGAGGACATCTCAGAGAGAGAACTCATAATATATGGAATATTGTGCTTAAGAAACTTTGCAATAGACCGAGGCTTAATGAATACTTTGCTCTGCGTATGGAGAAAGGAAGAAGGGAATTTGATATAGAGGCAGTGGTATTTTACATAGTGAGCAGGCATTTACATGGAATCAGACAGTAATCTTGAGATGTATAAGAGTAAACACTGGTCAGGAATGGATATGATTTAATCATTTATACAGGGCTTTAGACATATTAACACATAACCACCACTTTTTTATGCAGTCTTAAACACCTCAAGCCTCTCTCCCCAAAAATCTTGAACAGTCTTCTTTAAAAGGGGGTAGTCTTTTAGTTGTGGGTCTTTTGTTATTAAATTATCTGCCTCTTCCTTGGCTAATTCAAGGATATGGGAGTCTCTTATTGAATTGACTGACCTGAGTTCAGGCATACCTGATTGTCTTGTGCCAAAGAAATCACCAAAACCTCTTATCTTCATATCTTCTTCTGCAACCTTAAAGCCATCATTTGTCTTAATCATTACCTTTAACCTCTTTTCTGCATCTTCAGAATAGCCATAACACAATAATAGACAATAGGAGTGATGACTACCTCTACCTACCCTTCCTCTTAATTGATGAAGTTGTGCAAGACCAAATCTCTCTGCATGTAGTATTATCATCACTGTTGCATTTTGCACATCTACTCCCACCTCAATAACCGTTGTTGAAACAAGTATATTAATCTCACCATCTTTGAATTCCTTCATTATCTGTTCCCTTTCATATTGTTTCATTCTGCCATGTATTAGACCAACCTTGATTTGAGGCATTCTTTTAGCCATTTTTTCTGCACCTTCTATGGCTGAACGAAGGTCAATTTTTTCTGATTCCTCAATTAGTGGATAGACTATATATGCCTGTCTGCCTTTTTTTATCTCCTCTTCAAGTATCTTGTAAATCTCATGTTTATTTTTTTCAAAAAAGAGCCTTGTAATTACAGGAGGTCGTCCTGGTGGTAGGGTATCTATCACTGAATAATCCAAGTCTCCATAAATAGTCAAGGCAAGTGTCCTTGGGATAGGGGTAGCAGTCATAATCAAAACATCAGGATTGGTACCTTTCTTTTTTAGAGATGCCCTTTGCAGTACACCAAATCTATGCTGTTCATCAATCACCGCAAGTCCGAGATTTTCAAATTCAACACCTTCCTGTATGAGTGCATGGGTTCCTACTATAATCATGGCATCTTTTTTGGTAATTTTCTGTAATGCCTTATTTTTGGTGCTTGCAGTAAGTAAACACAGTGAAATGTCAATTTCATTTACTAATCTCTTAATATTCAAAAAGTGTTGTTCAGCCAGTATCTCTGTAGGTGCCATTAAGACAGCCTGATAACCACACTCTACCGCATTTACCATTGCAAGCAAGGCTACAATTGTCTTTCCACAACCTACATCACCTTGAACTAAACGATTCATAGGTCTTGGTAATGCCATATCTCTTTCTATCTCTGAAAGCACCCTCTGTTGAGCTGAGGTAAGTTTAAAGGGAAGAAGTGATAAGATCTTTTCTTTTAATAAACCTTTCCCTTTCATAGAGATACCTCTCTCTAAATTAATTAGCATTTTATATGCAGAAAGACCAAGTTGAAGTACAAATAATTCCTCAAATATAAGCCTCTTGTGATATTTGCTTTTGCTTTCATTTAGATCATCAAGGGATAATGTATTGGAGGGGTTATGTATTGCTCTTATTGAGTCATTTAAACTTGGTAGTTTTAACCTATCAAGTATATTTTGAGGTATTATATCAATAAGTTGAAACTTACAATTCGATAATATGAAATGAATGATTGCCCTCATTCGTCTTTGAGTCAGTCCCTCTGTCAAGTTATAGACAGGCAGAATTGCCTCTTTTATAGAATTGTCAACTATCTCATCATCCTCTTCAATAATCTCAAAATCAGGGTTATCCATTTGAGAAATTAATAATTGAAAGCCCCGTTTTGTCTTGCCTGTAAGGATTACTTTTGTGTTAGGTTTTAGAATATTTTTAAGATAGGTTTGATTAAACCAAACTGCCTTTAACCAGCCTGTCCCATCTGTTAATTGAATTTCAAAGATTGAAAGATTGGGATTTTTCTTGCTTGGCTTTAATATTTGTGCGCTTAAGATTTTGCCATAAACTACTTGAACCTTATCTAACTGAATGTCTTTAATCTTGCATAAAGACGGCTTGTATTCATAACGAATGGGTTGAGTTAATAAGGCATCTTTTACTGTATAAATTCCGAGTTTGTTTAGAAGGTTTGCCCTTGCTGGACCTACGCCTTTTACAAATTTTATTGGTGAGGATAATTCACAATCCATATACTTAAAACCTTAGAGAGCCTCAATTAATTTATTTGAGACTCTCTAAAAATCCTATTTATTTGTCTTTTTAAAAACTTCGTTAAATTTTTTATCTGCCTCTTCCATCTTTATTGATGAATATTCAGTCTCACTTATTACGTCAATCTCCCAGCCAGTAAGTTTTTTAGCAAGTTTGATATTTTGGCCTTTTTTGCCAATTGCAAGTGATAACTGATCATCTGAAGCAATTACCATAGCAGTTTTTTCTTCTTCGTTTGCACCTACCCTATCTATCTTTGCAGGTGTAAGTGCCATTGCAATGAAATTCCTGCTATCTTCACTCCATGGGATTATGTCTATCCGCTCACCCTTTAATTCTCTAACAATAGCTTGCACCCTTGTGCCTTTCATACCTACGCATGCCCCCACTGCATCAATGGATTGTTCATTTGAATAAACCGCTATTTTTGTTCTCTCACCGGGCTCACGGGCTACGCCCTTTATTACAACTATTCCATCCTGTATCTCAGGCACTTCCATTTTAAAAAGACCAGAGACAAAATCAGTAGAGGTCCTTGATAGCATAATGGCAGGACCCTTTGAAGTCTGTTTGACATCTAATAGAATAGCCTTGATTATATCATCTCTCCTCAATGTCTCACCGGGTAGTGTATCATTTTGAGCCAAAATTGCTTCTGTTTTGCCTATACTTATGTAATAGATATTTTTTTCTTTTCTTAATACCTTTCCACTTACAATTTGTCCTATCTTTTCTTTAAATTCATCGTAGATAATACTTCTCTCTGCATCTTTCAACTTTTGAAATATAACTTGTCTTGCAGTCTGGGCTGCTATCCTTCCAAAATCCTTTATCTGAATGGGCAGATTAATAGTATCACCAATTTCATAGTCTGGGTATTTATCTTTAATATCATTATAGCTAATCTCAGTCTCTTTATCAGATACTTCTTTAACGATTAATTTTATCTCAAATAATTCCATACTGCCTGTTTTAGGATTTATTTTTAATCCAATATTTTCTTTTCCGTTATACCTCCTCTTCGCAGCAGTAAGTATTCCAGATTCAATAGCACTCACAAGAGTTGTCTTTGATATACCCTTTTCTCTGCTCATCTGATCAAGGACAAAACCAAGTTCTTTTGACATTTTATTACTCCTGTTTTATTTCTATTTCAAGTTGGGACTTGGAAATTAACTCAAAGGGAATGAAGATGTATTTTGGAACTTTTTTGTCCTCTAAAAGTATTCTGATCCAATCATCTCCTGTTTCAACAAGTCTGCCAACAAAAAAAGTTTGATTATCAATCTTTTCTTTGGTTATTACTCTAATAAGTTTTCCTATCTGTTTATTAAAATCGTTCATCTCTTTTAAAGGCCTATTCATTCCGGGAGATGATACTTCTAATAAATAGGAAGACTGTATAAAATCCTCAACATCAAGTAGAGATTCAAGCCTTCTGCTGAAAAATTCGCAATCTCCAATAGTCACACCACCAACTCTATCAATGAATACTCTTAAAATAGTTCTTTTCCCCTTTCCTAAGAGCTCAACCTTTACAACCTCAAAGCCATTTTCATCGGCAATGGTAGAAGCTATTTTAT
>DUZI01000114.1 GCA_013349595.1 Nitrospirota bacterium | reverse complement strand
GTCAATAATTCCTTCATAAGCTGCATAACCTGCTGCCGCATCAGCAGGACCCATCATAATTGATTTCTTTTGAATCCTAACAATGTTTTCAAGATAGCCACCTGTTTCTACTACAGTTACTTCTAACTCACCTGGATATGCCTTATTAACAATACTCGCCATTGCTACTGTGTTTGCATAAAGTCCAGAACGAACACTTGTAGCACCCCATTTTACATAAACCTTTTTTGCCTCTGCTATGGTGCTTTGGCTAATGAAAATACCCAATACTGCTAAAACCAATAAAACCTTTTTCATAAACCCTCCTCTTTAAAAAATTTCATTGTGTCCTAAATTGACAACAATGTTACAAAATTATACATATTTGACATAGATAACTCAAGATTCATAAAAGCAGCGATAGAACTGAGAACTTAATAAAATCACAACAAGACAGAGTAAGAAGGGTTGGTGAGGAATTTTTATACGACACCTTATAAAAGAATTCTTGAGAAACTTTAGCAAAAGGCATTGCATTATAAAGAACAAAGCAAAATTAAAATGAAATCATCGATTATAAAAATTCCGAAACAGCCCTTCCTATCACTATTTTTGGTTAGATTAGTTATCCTTAAATAACAAAAATAATTTGTAAGTATGAAAAAAAGAAGATAGTTTGCAACAAACTTTTATAAAAAATACCGACAATGCTAAAATGTCAGAAATTGATTTTTTTTATGGAGGTCCTAATGGTTAAAAAGCCTTATTATTTAACCAAGTCTTTTAGAGAGTCAAAAGGCTTTTCATTGCTCGAAATTATTGTGGTTGTATTTATTTTAAGTCTTCTTGCAGCAATTGTTGCACCCAAGATTATGGGCAGGACTGATGATGCTCGTATTGCAGAGGCAAAGGTGCAGATCAGAAACTTTGAGACTGCCTTAAAGTTATACAAAATGGATAATGGTTTCTATCCAGAGACAGGTCAAGGACTTGAAGCGCTGGTTGTAAAACCTACAACTGGAAAGATACCAAAAAATTATAGAGAAGGTGGATACCTTGAACATAAGAAAATACCTCTTGACCCATGGGGTAATTCTTATGTATATGTCTCGCCAGGTATTCACGGTGAGTATGATTTGTTTAGCTATGGTGCTGATGCCAAAGAAGGTGGTGATGGAAAAGATAGTGACATTAAGAGTTGGGAAATGCAATAGCAAGGGAGTTACACTTTTAGAATTATTGTTGGTAATATTTATAATCTCATTGACAACTGTTTTTGTCTTCCCTTATATTTTTTCATACAAGAACACAAAAAAAGAAATGAAAACAGTAGCATCCCTATTAAGATATGCTTATGAGACTTCGTTGGCTACAAAAAACCCTTGTGTTTTAAAAACAGATTTACACAACAAGACAATATCAGTTGCCTGTCAATCAGAAAGAAAGGAATATGAAATTAACAGTCTCATGGCAATACAAACGACTTCACGAGGTCTCATAAAAGAAGGTGTAGTAATAATTACCTTTTCACTTGGCAAAGAAGAATCAGTTACAATACATCTTTTTGATGGAAACAATATCTCTAAAATTTATCTTAATCAATTAAGTGGTCGTGTCAAAATTATTGATTCATAAAGAAGGTTTTACCTTTATTGAGATAATTGTTTGTCTTGCTATAGTCTCATCCCTCATAGTTGTTGTCATTTCATCATTAAACTATCATGTTGATTTATTAGACAGACAAAGGACAATGACTATAGCTTATTTACTCGCCAAAGAGAAAATAAGAGAACTTAAGAAAGACCTAAAGGTTCAAAAGGGGAATTTTCCAGAACCCAATCAGTCCTTTGTGTTTGAAGCACAGATAAAAGAATCAGATTACCCTTCCATGTTAGAGATTACTGTTAAGGTTAGTAAAGATAAAGAAACTGCATTATTATCAGAACTTATTGAAAAAAAACAATGAATAAGAGAGGTTTTACTCTTATTGAACTTTTAATTGCTCTTTCTGCACTTTCAATTGTCATGTTGGTGCTTTTTACTTCTCTTTCATCATCTATTAAGACAATTGAGGCGGTTGATGATTCTATTTCAATTATTCAAGAGGCAAGGACATTTATAGATATCTTGACGAGAGAGATTGAATCTGCTATTTACACTCCAAACTCTGAAAATTCATTCTTTAAATTTACGGAAAGGGATTATTTTGGAATGCCTGTTAGTGAAATACATTTTGTATCAATAGCGACTTTTTCAAGGGGTGTTTATGTGATTGCCTATAAGACAGAAATTGAGCAGGAAGTTTTTAAAATTTATAAAAAAATATATCCTCCTACGACAAACTCGGAAGAGGCAAAATGGGAAGAAGTTATTAGTAATGTCTATGGTTTTTCATTCACTACTTATAATAGCAAAGGTGAGTTAGTCAAAAACTGGGATAGCACAATCAGTCAATCAATTCCTAATGAGATAAAAATAGAATTATATATAAAAACAAATAAAGACAAAGAGCCTTTTAAAATATCTGAGATTGCAAAAACGAGGATTAATAAAACCTTAGGTTCTTTTTGAATAAATGAAATACTCCACATTCCCTTTTGTGCCTTTTATTGGTGACTCCATAGTGCCTATAATTTCCAAGCCTATTCCTTCATAAAAACTACAAATATCTTGTAAAGCTTCAATTCGCTTAGATTCTTCCTTAACAATACCACCCTTTGATACAAAAATCTTTCCCACTTCAAATTGTGGTTTTACCAGAGACAATATTTCACCCTTGTTGTGTAACAATTTAATAATTGTTGGAACTATTAGTTTAAGTGATATAAAAGAGACATCAATAACAGCTATATCTACTAATTCTGGCAACATTTCATTGGTTAAATACCGTGCATTTGTTCTGTCAAGGACTTTCACTCTCTTGTCTTCTCTTATTTTCCAAGCTAATTGCCCATAACCAACATCAACACAATAGACTGTTTGAATCCCCTTTTGTAATAGACAATCAGTAAAACCCCCAGTAGATGCTCCAACATCTAAGGCAGCCTTTCCTGTGAGAGATATTTTAAATTTGTCAATAGCACCCATTAGTTTGTAACCACCTCTACTAACATATTTAGGTTCTTCAATAATTGAAATTTTATCATTTGGTTTAACAAGTGTAGATGTTTTTTTTGAAACTATACCATTAACAGTAACCTTTCCTTGCAGAATCAACTCTTGTGCAATTTCTCTGCTGCAGGCAAGTTTATTTTTGATTATTACCTTGTCAAGTCTTTCTTTCATCTTATAAAGGTGCCATAGATTGAATATACGAAATGACCTGTTATAGTAAAGGAGTCCTTTCCAAGTTCCTCGGGGACAGGCCAATAAGGTGCAGCATCTTTGATAGCCTTCATTGCTGCATTATCGAGAAGTCTATGCCCTGATGTCCTAACAATCTCAATTGGGCCTATTGAGCCATTTTTATTTATGGTAAATTTTATATAAAGGTCTCCATATATCCCTCTTTCTGCAGCTTCTTGAGGATATTTCCAGACACTTTCAATCCTCTCTCTCAATTTTTTTAAATAATCATGATACTTAAACTCTCTTGTGTCAAAGGTTATAGTTCCATCCTTTTCAGGTGTTGGTTTTTCAACCTTTGCCAATTCTTTTATGACATCTCTATCAAAGAACTTTTCTCTAAAGGTCTTTGGTTCTTTAAGAGGTTTTTGAGGACTGCCCTCAATAGATGGAGTTGGTGTGCTTGTATGGGGTAATTTATTATCAAGATTAGATGTTTGGGTGGTATCAGTTTTTTTCTCTGTCTTTGAGATATCATAACCCTCTTTTTTTGATAAAGGTTCATCTGTTTTTGAATCCTTTTTTGTGCTTTTTTCTTTTTTTGAAGGGGGACTAATAATTTTTTGTGAAGGTTTTTGAGATGTTGAGGGTCTTTGGGGTATTTCAATAGTTTTTTTATCGTCTTCTTTTGTCAATCCCTCATCAGGTTTAACTATATCTGCATAAAAAATTTCTTTTTGAGGAACTAATTC
>DUZI01000226.1 GCA_013349595.1 Nitrospirota bacterium | reverse complement strand
TTTTTTTGCGAAAAAAAGAGCTATTTAATTTATTTCTTCATAAATGCTAAAATTACCAAATGTTTACCTTCGGTTTTTCGCCCTGCCCCAATGATACATACATTTTTTATGCCCTTACAAAGGGATTGTTAGACACAAAGGGTTTTAACTTTGATTTTAAGATTGAGGATGTAGAGACATTAAATTATGCAGTTTTAAGAGGAGAATTAGATATCTCAAAGGTTTCTTGTCATGCATATTATTATGTGAGGGATAAATATATTTTTCTGCGTAAAGGTTCAGCCTTTGGAAGAGGGTGTGGACCATTGATTGTCTCAAAGAAATTGACAGACATAAAAGACCTATCTGGCTCTAAAATAGCAATACCAGGTAAATTTACCACTGCCTTTTTATTATTAAGACTTTTTGTCTCAGAAATGGATTTAGATATTAGTAAAATTGTTGTAATGCCTTACAATGAGATTATAAAATCCCTTGATGGAGACAGTGTTGATGCAGGACTTATAATTCATGAAAGCAGGTTTACTTATGGTGATTATGGGCTTAATCAGCTAATAGACCTTGGCAAATGGTGGCAAGAGGATACAGGCTTACCGATACCTCTTGGAGGTATTATTGCCAAGAGAACTTTTGGTGAAAAGATTATCAAGACAGTAGAGGATTTAATCTCAGAAAGTATAAGTTTTGCTGATCGTAACTACTTATCAGTAATTCCTTTTATCAAGAGTTATGCACAAGAACTCTCTGATGAAGTCATTAGGGCGCATATTGACTTATATGTAAATGATTACAGTAGAAACTGGCATGTAGATTGTGAAAGAGCCTTAGAAAGATTAATAAATAAACTAAAAGGAGCAAAGGACAAATGGTTGAAGTTTTAAATGAATTTATTGAGGAACCAAGGATTGCATATTTTTCTATGGAAATAGGGGTTAAAAGTGATATGCCCACTTATAGTGGTGGTCTTGGAGTGCTTGCAGGAGATACTATAAAATCAGCTGCAGATCTTAAATTGCCAATGGTTGCTGTCACACATCTAACCAAAAAAGGATATTTCAAGCAGGAGATTGACCCCTTTGGAAGACAGATTGAAAAACCAGAAGAATGGAATCCCAAACAATTTATGAAGCAATTAAGGCCGAAGGTAACAGTCAATATAGAAAATAGGGAGGTAATGGTAGGTGCATGGTTGTATGTGGTAAACAGCGAGACTGGTGGCAAGGTACCCATAATATTTCTTGATACAGATTTAAATGAAAATAATCCAGGAGACAGAACTATTACCCAATTTCTTTATGGTGGTGATAGCGCCTATAGATTTAAACAAGAGATGGTGCTTGGTATTGGTGGCACAAGGATGCTTGAGGAGTTGGGATTTCAAATAAAAAAATTTCATATGAATGAAGGTCATTCAAGCCTTTTAACAGTAGAGTTACTAAGGCTATTTAAAAAAGACATAGAAGAAGTCTGGGATGAAAGGCTTGTTTGGAATGCCGATAAGGTGAGGTCATTATGTGTATTTACAACTCATACACCTGTCGAGGCAGGACATGACAAGTTTAACTATGATCTTGTCAGCAGGCTTTTTACAGAGCCTATTCCTATAAATGTTTTAAAAGAATTTGGTGGTAAAGATATGTTAAATATGACCATGCTTGCATTAAATTTAAGTAATTATGTCAATGGGGTTGCTAAAAAGCACGGCGAGGTATCAAAACACATGTTCCCAGGCTATGAAATCCATGCTATTACAAATGGTGTGCATTCTTACACATGGACTTGTGATGCTATGAAGAGAATTTTTAACAAATATTTTCCGGGTTGGGCTAATGAACCCGCAATGCTTGTCAGGGTTGAAAGGATACCAGAACAGGAACTATGGGATGCCCATATGGAGGCCAAAAGGCATCTCATTGATTATATAAATAGAGAGACAAAGGCTGGGATGAATTATGATATTTTTACAATCGGTTTTGCTCGTAGGGCAACTGCCTATAAAAGGGCTGATTTGTTATTTAAAGATGTTGATAGGTTGATAAAAATAGGAGAGGGCAAGATACAAATAGTCTATGGTGGCAAGGCGCATCCAAGAGACGAACATGGTAAACAATTAATCCAAAAAATCCATGAAATCAAAGAAAATATAAAAAACAGGATAAAGATTGTCTATATACAAAATTACAACATGGATATAGCCTTAAAACTCGTCTCTGGCGTAGATGTATGGCTTAACAATCCTTTGAGACCACTTGAGGCATCAGGGACAAGTGGTATGAAGGCATCTCATAATGGTGTGCCTAACTTCAGTGTACTTGATGGCTGGTGGATAGAAGGGCATATAGAGGGGCACACAGGCTGGTCAATTGGACCACTTGATGTATCTGCAGATCCAGATAAAGATGCAGAAGATTTGTACAGTAAACTTGAAAATATTATATTGCCTTTGTTTTACAACAACAAAAGAGGCTGGATTAAGGTTATGCAAGATGCCATTGGCAAAAATGCCTATTTCTTTAACTCTCATCGTATGATGAGAAGATATGTGACAGAGGCATACATCAGATAGGAGGGAGCAAGGTGAGCAATAAAATAAAGGTAAAAAATAAGATTGTTGAGATTGATGGCGATGAAATGGCTCGAATCATATGGCACATTATAAAAGAAAGATTGATATTACCTTATCTTGACATTGACATTGAATACTATGACTTGGGTATTAAAGAAAGAGACAGGACAGATGATAAAATTACCATTGAATCAGCCGAGGCGATAAAGAAACATAGGGTTGGTGTAAAGTGTGCAACCATTACACCTAATTCAGCAAGGGTAAAGGAATACTCATTAAAACAACAATGGAAGAGTCCAAATGGCACTATCAGGTCAATCCTTGATGGTACAGTGTTCAGAAAGCCTATAATAATCAAAAATATCCCTCCTGCAGTGAGGTCTTGGACTAAGCCAATTATAATAGGTCGTCACGCCTACGGTGACATTTATAAAGATGTAGAGATATTGATTGAAAAACCCGGAAAGGTTGAGCTTATCTTTAAACCTTTAGATAGGGGAGATGAAAAGACCCTTTTAGTCCATGATTTTACCGGTAATGGTGTAATATTGGCAATGCATAATACAGAGAAATCTATCAGGAGTTTTGCAAAATCTTGTATTAATTATGCAATAAGCGAAAAGGTGGACCTATGGTTTGGAGCAAAGGATACTATTTCAAAGATTTATCATGGATATTTTAGAGACATTTTTAATGAAGAGATAGAAAGGGTCAGTGATAAATTTAAACAAGCAGGTATTAACTATCGTTACCTTTTGATTGACGATGCAGTTGCACAGGTCATTAAATCACAAGGGGGTTTTCTATGGGCTTGTATGAATTATGATGGTGATGTCATGTCTGATATGGTTGCTACGGGCTTTGGCAGCCTTGGACTTATGACATCGGTATTGGTATCGCCTGATGGTAATTATGAATACGAGGCTGCACATGGAACAGTGGTAAGACACTATTATGAGTACCTAAAAGGAAACCCCACATCTACAAATTCCATCGCATCAATATTTGCATGGACAGGTGCAATACGAAAGAGAGGTCAATTAGATGAGACGCCAGAGGTCGTTGCATTTGCAGATAAACTTGAGGGTGCAGTCATCAAAACAGTAGAAAATGGGATAATGACGAAGGATCTTATGCTTATTGCTAACCCACCAGTAGAAAAATTTGCCTGCACAGAGGAATTTATAGATGCAGTTATTGAGACCCAAAATCAGCGATAGAAACTGAGGACTTAATAAAATCAAGTAGGAAGGGTTGGTGAGGAATTTTTATACGACACCTTATAAAAAAAGTTTTTTGGGCTTTGTCATAAGGCATTGTTTTAAATGTATAAATCAAAATTATAAATAAAATCTGTCGATTATAAAAATCCCGAAACAGCCCTTTTTATCGCTATTTTTGGGTGAGAGGTTAAAATCGGCGATATAACTAAAAAGCTTAGTAAAATCAGCAAGTAAGATAGGAAGGGCTGGTGAAG
>DUZI01000338.1 GCA_013349595.1 Nitrospirota bacterium | reverse complement strand
ACCCTTGCTGACCCTGAAGATTACTATTTTGAATCATTATTATACCTACTTGGCTCCATTGCCCATGAGATAAAAAACCCCTTAAGTGGAATCAGGGGCTCTGCCCAATTACTATCAAATCTTTATAGTGGAACTAATGAAAACGAATACCTTAAGATAATTCTGAAGGAGACAGGCAGGCTTAATAACATCTTACATAATTATTTAAACATAACTACAAAACCTGTATTTAATGTTGTCAATATTCATGAGGTGCTTGAGCACTCAATAAAGGTATTAGAACCTTTAATAAAAGAACATCAAATAAGGCTAATCAAATCCTATGACCCAAGTCTGCCTGATATATTCGGAGATGAGAGTAAGCTACTACAAGTATTTATCAATCTCATTAAAAATGCTATTGAGGCCATTGAGTCAAATAAAGGAGAAATCACGATCTCATCAAGATTTTCTAATGAATATGCAGTGATTTATGAAAAGAAAATGGCAGGCAAACAAGAGATTCTCAAAAAAAAGCAAAAGTGGGTTATAATAGCCATCAAAGATAATGGACATGGGATAAAAATTGATGAACAAAAAAAGGTTTTTTTGCCCTTTTATACCAATAAAAAGACTGGTACGGGTCTTGGATTGGCACTTTCAAAAAAGATTATCAAGGATCATGGTGGTTTGATAAAGATTAAGAGTATTTTAAATGAAGGAACTATTGTTTATGTCTATCTCCCTTTAAGATTGGAGACTTAAATGTCAGAAAACAAAATATTAGTAGTTGACGATGATGAATCTGTCCTTTGGGTAGTTCAAAAGGCACTTGATCATTTAGGTTATGAAGTAGCATCTGAAAAGACTATGAGTAACGCAAAAAAATCCATCCCCAAATACAATGTTATTCTTTTAGACATGTTTCTACCTGATGGAAATGGTCTTGATTTGTTAAGAGAAATAAAATCAACAAACCCCAATGCATTGGTAATTATAATCACAGCTAATAGTAAGATGGAGAATGCCATAAATGCCATGAAAGAAGGTGCCTATGATTACCTCGAAAAGCCCTTTGACATTGATGAACTCACTATTACCGTCCAACGGGCTTTTAATGATCTTAAGTTGAGACAAGAGATAAGTCAGCTGAGAAATAAGGTAATAGAGAAATCATCACCCCAAATAGTAGGCAAATCAAAGACTATGCTAAAACTATTTAAGGAGATTGGCAGGATTGCATCAAAGGATGTAACTGTACTTATTTCAGGGGAGAGTGGCTCAGGTAAAGAACTGGTTGCAAGGGCAATACATAATAATAGCTTGAGAAAATTCAATTCTTTCGTTGCGATTAATTGTGCATCTATACCAAAAGAACTCATTGAGGCAGAATTATTTGGCTGGGAAAAGGGAGCCTTTACAGGAGCCCATGAGAAACGTTCAGGTCTCATTCACACTGCAATGCAGGGAACATTATTTCTTGATGAATTATCAGAACTTGATATCAACCTTCAGGCAAAGTTACTTCGTTTCCTGCAAGGGCAGGAATATACACCCCTCGGCAGTGATAAATCCATCAAGGCAGATGTCAGGATTATTGGTGCAACTAATAAAGACTTGAGGCATTGTGTTAAAGAAGGCACCTTTAGGGAGGACCTATATTATCGTTTTAATGTGATAGAGGTTAAGGTGCCAAGCCTTAGGGAAAGACAAGATGATATCATACCCCTTGCAAGACACTTTCTTGAGGAATCTTTTAGACTCTTTAACCTTTCACCAAAGGAATTCTCAAAGGATGCCTTAAAGGCGCTAACGCAATATAATTGGCCAGGAAATGTGCGAGAGCTTGAAAACAAGATAAAAAGGGCATCTATCCTTTCTAAGGGTAGCATTATTGAAAAGAAAGACCTCTTTTATGAAGAACACAGTTTTAACTCAATCAAAGACTTCCTTGAAGGCAAGCTAAATGGCTTTATTCATAAGATGGTAAACCTTGAAAATCTAAACCTATATGATAGTGTCATACAGGAGGTTGAAAAGGCTTTATTTAGCATAGTGTTGACTCAAACAGAGGGTAATCAATTAAAGGCATCAAAGATACTCGGGATAAATCGCAACACTCTTAATAAAAAGATCAAACAGTATAAGATGAATTATTAACTTATGGAAGAGATCAACCCACTTAGAGCAGATTTGGCATTAAAGGTATCACAATTTGCCACTGATATAAAAACTCTTTACGATGAAAAACTCCACTCCTTTTATATAACGGGTAGTGCGATTACCGATGATTATAATGAAAAGGTTTCTGACATTAACACCCTCTTGATCCTGAAAGAGATACAACTTTCAGACCTAGAACTACTCTGGAATTTAGGCAAAAAATATCGTAAAAAGGGTATATCTGCACCAATTTGCATGACCCCTCAGTATATAAGTGATTCAATAGATGTCTTCCCTATTGAGTTTCATGAATTTAAGCTCATTCATTATTGTATTTATGGTGAAGATTTGCTCAGCAACCTTGAGATTAATAGAGAGCACCTAAGACTTCAATGTGAAAGAGAGATAAAGACACGACTGATTAATCTTAGACAGTCTTTTCTTTCAACACTTGGAGAGGGCAAAGAAATTACAAGATTGTTGAATCAATCTGTAAATGGTACAGCACCACTTTTTAGGGCAATATTAAGGCTTGCAAACCTACCAGTCCCTATCAAAAAGCCTGAGGTATTTACATCTATGCAAGGGTATATGAATTACAGGAGTGATTTATTTGCCAATTTACTTTTATTAAAAGAAGGCAGGCTCAAACCATCAATACAAGAGGGAATGAGACTTTTTAAGGATTATTATAGAGCCATTGAAAGACTTGGAAGCCTTATCAATTCAATTTAGAGACAAGACTGATCCAAAATCAGCGATGGAACTGAGGACTTAATAAAATCAAGTAGGAAGGGGTGGTGAGGAATTTTTATATGACACCTCATAAAAGAAATCTTGAGAAATTTTGGCAAAAGGCATTGTGCATTATAAAGAATAAAGCAAAATTAAAATGAAGTTGTCGATTATAAAAATTCCGAAACAGCCCTTCATATTGCTATTTTTGGGACTGAGCATAAAACCTTGAGGACTTTTGTATCAATTATTATATTTTTTACCCTTGTCTTTTCAGAGGCATCGTTTGCAATTAATATACCTTCTAAACCTACTAATTATGTTACAGACCTTGCATCTGTTATCCCAGAAGACTTAGAAAAGAGAATCAATAGTTTACTCAAAGACTTAGAGAACAAGACCTCTGCCCAAATATTTATCCTTACCATAAATAGTCTTGAGGGTCAGAGTATTGAAGGTTTTTCCATAGAAGCTGCTGAGAAATGGAAACCTGGGCAGAAAGGCAAGGATAACGGTGTATTAATCACCGTAGCCTTAAAAGAAAGGACTTATAGGATTGAGGTAGGTTATGGACTTGAGGGGATTTTACCAGATAGTCTGGTTGGGACGCTTGCAAGGGAGTTGCTCATTGCTAATTTCAAAACAGGTCAATATGGACGAGGTTTGTATGAAATCACAAAAGAGATAGCCCTCATTATATCAAGCAGTCAAGGCATCGAGATCAATGAATTAAAAGGCGAAAAAAGACTAATCACCGAAGGTACTAATAAGACAGCAACACTTACCGATTATTTTTTTTTATTAATCTTTGTCATTGTTTTTATATATTTACTGATAAAACATCCTGAAATACTGCTAATGGTGTTGATGAGTTCATCAAGAGGTAGTGGGTCATGGTCAAGTGGAGGTGGTTTTGGAGGAGGTGGAGGAGGTGGTTTTGGAGGTGGCGGCGCATCAGGTCGTTGGTAACCCAAAATCGGCGATAGAACTAAAAGGCTTAATAAAAGCAGCAAGTAAGATAGTAAGGGCTGGTGAAGGATTTTTATACGACACCTTATAAAAAAAGTTCCTATGGGGGGCTTTGTCATAAGGCATTGTTTTAAATGTATAAATCAAAATTATAAATAAAAAATTTGTCGATTATAAAAATCCTGAAACAGCCCTTCTTATCGCTATTTT
>DUZI01000173.1 GCA_013349595.1 Nitrospirota bacterium | reverse complement strand
AAGACTCATCTGATTTTTAATAAAAGCATTTATCTCTAATTTTTTAAATCCTACCAACTCTACAAAATTATCAAAAACCTCATCTATTATTGGACTTTCTAATATACCCCTTCCAGATACAAAATCTTTGTAAGAATCATTTTTCTTTAGAAAACCCAATAGCTTATCCATAAAGTCTCTCTGTCTGCCCATCTCCCTATGATAATCACGAAAGGCTTTGTAGAAGGCACCTTCTTTAAAATGTCCCTTTTCCCAGATAAGTGATTTAGTATCTTTAAAGCCCTGACACCTAAAAAATTTGCCTGCCCTTTGTTCAACAATTACCAATCCTTGCAGACTCTCAGGATAAATGGCATCAAAGGGGACAATAATACATTGAATTGGTTTTATGCCTTCAAGGTGGAGTTTACACTCCTTGTTTTGATTTAACATACTACAGGTTTTATCTCGCCAGTTACCTGCCACAAAATCACCTACTATATAGTGTCTCCCCCTATTAATTCCAATTGAATCAAGGAGGAGTTTGTGTTCTTCGTTTTGAGGGCTAATCTTATTGAAATGAACAGTAATAGGAAATAAATGACTAAGATTACTTATCTCACTTGCAGTTAACAAGGTTGCACCAGAACAGCACAAACTTGCACAATCTTTAAAACAGGTAAAACAAACCTGATTCTCTTTGAAAATCAAGTCCCCCTCTGAAAAGGGGGACTTAGTGGTTTTTTTCAATTTATATCTTTATTCTGAAGCCTCTGCATCGCCAAAACAAGCCTCTTCTTTTAAAAGCCTTTCCCAATAAACATCTACCTGCTCTTGGGCTGACTTGAGTAATGCCTCGTTCTGTGGTGCAAAAAGATGCTTAAACCTCCCTTGTGGTTTGAGAAAATCTACAAGAGGCTTCTTCTCTTTTGGTTTGACAGTTACTCGTGTTACACCGTTTTCAATCTCAAAGAGTGGCCAATAACAGGTTTCAACTGCCAACCTACTCAGTAAAATTGCATCATTAGACTGACTCCTCCATCCTCTGTTGCAAGGAGCAAGGATATTCATAAACTTTGGACCTTTTATATCAAGAGCCTTTCTAACCTTCTTGACCAAATCCTGCCAATGACCTGGAGATGCTTGTGCAACATAAGGAATTCCATGGGCAGCCATTATCTTGGTAAGGTCTTTTCGTTGTTGTAATTTGCCTGGTATTACATCACCAACAGGACAGGTTGTAGTATCAGCTCCTAAAGGAGTTGCACTTGATCTTTGAATGCCTGTATTCATGTAAGCCCCATTGTCATAACAAATATAGAGCATGTCATGTCCCCTTTCCATAGCACCAGATAGGCTCTGAAATCCTATATCATAGGTGCCACCATCTCCTCCAAAGGCTATGACCTTAATCTCCTTGTCAATCTTGCCCTTTTTCTTTAATGAACGATACATGGTCTCAACGCCTGATGCCACAGCAGCAGAATTCTCAAAGGCTACATGTATCCAAGGTATCTTCCATGAGGTATATTCAGAAATACACGATGACACCTCAAGGCATCCAGTAGAATTAGTTGCAATAATATTGTAATCTGTGGCAAGTAATACCATCTTTACTACGATTGGTGCACCACAACCGGCGCACATCCTGTGTCCTGGTGCAAACAGAACCTCTTTCTTTGAAATCTCTTTTAAACTTAATGGTGCAGTTGCCATATTTCTTATCTCCTCCCTTATTCTCTCACACCAATGTATTCTTTAAGGGTTTTTACCTTGCCTGTATTTAATATCTCAACCAGTTCATTAAGAGAATATTCAGCCTGTGAGGGTAGATAGTCTCTACCACCAAGCCCATAAATCTTGTTAATGATAACTGGTTTCTGTTGATATTGATATAGACTTGCCATTATATCTGTGCATAGTGGACCTAAAGATGCCCCAAAGGCATCTGCCCTATCAAGGACACAAATTGCCTTAAGATGCTTGAGTGCCTCTGCAACCTCTGCATAGGGGAAAGGTCTCATGAGTCTCGGCTTTATTAAGCCTGCCTTGATGCCTTTGTTTCTAAAGCTATCAATTACATCCTTTGATGTCCCTGCTGCAGAGTTTAGAACAACCAATGCAATGTCCGCATCTTCAAGCCTGTATGTTTCAAATAAATCATATTTTCTGCCTGAAATCTTTTCAAAATCCTTAGCCACATCAAGGACAACCTTTGAAACCCTTGACATGACATCATTATGGGCTCTGCGGTATTCCATATAATAATCAGTCAATATAAGTGGCCCATAACTTTTTGGATGCTCAATATCAAGTAAGGGGTTTATTGCTTGAAATTCACCAACAAAATCACTGACTACCTTGTCGTCAAGATATTCAATCCTCTCTATAGAATGGCTTATTATGAAGCCATCAAGGCATACCATAGCTGGGAGCCTTATATCAAGATGTTCTGCTATCCTAAAGGCTTGAATCGTGTTATCGTAAGCTTCTTGGGCATTTTCAGACCACAGTTGTATCCAACCTGCATCCCTTGCTGCCATAGCATCAGAATGATCACCATGTATGTTAATTGGTGCAGAAACAGCCCTGTTAACCACTGGCATAACTATGGGTAATCTAAACCCTGAGGCGATAAATACAATCTCCAACATGAGCAAAAGCCCCTGTGATGATGTAGCAGTTACAACCCTTCCGCCTGCAGCAGAGGCACCTACACAGGCACTCATTGCACTGTGTTCGCTCTCCACAAGGATCATTTCCGTTTTGACCATACCATTGTTGGTAAAAAAGCTAAACCTCTGCATCATATCTGTCTGAGGGGTGATTGGATAGGCAGCACAGACATCAGGATTGATCTGTCTTAAAGCCTCTGCCACAGCTTCATTACCGGTTGCAGCAATTACTTTTCCCATTATTTTCCCTCCTCTTCCATTACTATTGCCTTGTTACCTTTTTTCCCCGGGCACTCAAGGGCACAAATACCACATCCTTTACAAAACTCGTAATCAAATTCACTCCTTTTGCCATCCTTTACATGAATTGACATGTCAGGGCAATAAAGCCAACAAAATAAACAATGGATACAATTCTCTTGAATCCATCTTGGTCTATAAGCCCTCCATGAACCTGTCTTGATTGCGACTGAATTGCCAGCTTCTTTGATGACACAACCTGGTTCTAAATCTCTCCAACCTTTTAATTTCATCCTTCCTTTACCTCCCCGTAACCTCTCTTAACTGCCTCAAGATTACCATCAATTACCTTTTGGGCAAACTTTTTCCCAAAACTCTTTTTTACATCTTCAAGAACAGCCTCTAAAGATACAATGCCTGAAACCTTTGCAAGTGCGCCCACCAATGGTGAATTAGGCATAGCCCTTCCAAAACAGTCAATAGCAATCTTTGTGGCATCTACAGTAAATACCTTTTGACTATCCTTTGCCTTTACTTTATCTCTAATCATAGCAGGTTCTTTTGAAGTGTTTACAATCAAAAATGCGTCCTCCGGGGCGCCATCTAACACATTAATACTGTCTAATAATGTAGCATCTGCTACAACAACAATTTTGGGATTTAAAACAGGGCAGTGCATCCTTAATTCCTTTAAACTAATCCTGTTATAAGCCCTCAAGGGTGCACCAGATCTCTCTGGTCCATACTCTGGAAAGGCTTGCACATATCTGCCACCACTTAGACAAGCGTCAGCAAAGACCTTTGCAGCAGTTACTGTCCCTTGACCACCTCTACCATGCCATCTGACCTCAAGTATCTCTGACATCTTTACCTCCTCCATATTTTTGACTTTACTTTTTTTAAGCTTAGTATAATAATCTAAAAGGACATGCTTATGCAATCAAAGGTCTAAGCCCGAATGTTGAAATTCTCTCACCAAGTTGAGTAGTCGTCCCCTAAAATAGCGCTTAGGAAGGGCTGTTTCAGGATTTTTATAATCGACAAATTTTATTTATAATTTTGTTGATTTATACATTTAAAACAATGCCTTATGACAAAGCCCAAGGAACTTTTTTTATAAGGTGTCGTATAAAAATCCTTCACCAGCCCTTACTATCTTACTTGCTGATTTT
>DUZI01000137.1 GCA_013349595.1 Nitrospirota bacterium | reverse complement strand
GCTCCTTGGTGCAAACTTTCTCGATTATTCTGGTCTTAGTAATCTATTTCCAGTTGACCCTATAATGGCAAGGTATTTTGGGACATTTGCGATTGAGGTTGGTGTAGGGATTACAGTTATGTCAATCATGCTGACCATCTTTATTGAACTGTTGACCTCAAAGAGGCACGAGTAATGGAATACATCATAGCAAAATACAACTATTGGATGTATGTAATCTTGATGATGGTTGGGTTTTATGCCATGATTGTCAAGAAAAACCTTGTTAAAAAATTGCTTGGCTTAAATATCTTTCAATGGGCAATAATCTTTTTTTATATATCAACTGCTGTCAAAAGTGGTGGGGCAACCGTACCAATCCTTCACTCAGCCCTTGATACCGCTAATATTAATCTTTATTTAAACCCCTTGCCCCATGTCTTGATGCTTACCGCAATCGTAGTCGGTGTAAGTACCACAGGCGTGGCATTGGCATTAGTAATCTTGATATATCGTAAATTTCAGACCCTTGATGAGGATGAGATATTGGATAAGCTTAGGGAGTTAAGTGGTAAATGATTAGACACCAACTTCCTGCAATCATTATAGTAGCACCATTTATTATGGCTATCTTAACCAACCTAATAGGGTTATGGTCAAGAAGTGCCTGTTACTATGCAGCACTCTTCACTGCAGGTGTTAGCCTATTTTCTTCTATCGGAATACTCGATACTGTCATCTCAACTGGAAAGATTAGTTACCGACTAGGTGGGTGGGAGCCACCTTGGGGTATTGAGTATTTAGTTGACCATCTCAATGCCTACATGCTTGTTATTGTTACCCTTATTGCCTTTTTGAGCATACTCTATTCTTATAGATTTGCTGAGAAGGATATGCCAGCTCGGATACCTCAATTTTATAGCCTCATGCTGCTATTACTAACAGGTCTTATTGGTATGACCATTACGGGTGATGCATTTAACCTATATGTCCTCATTGAGATTACCTCTATTGCCTGCTATGCCCTGATTGCAAAGGGTGATGATAAGTCTCCACTTGCAAGCTTTAATTATCTAATAATAGGAACGGCTGGTGCCTGTCTCTATTTAATTGGAGTGGGCTACCTCTATATACTGACAGGCTCATTAAACATGGCTGATTTAACAAACCTCCTTCCGAAGGTCTATCACACAAAGGCATTACTCGCTGCATTTTTCTTCTTTATTGTAGGCATAGCCATCAAGATGGCATTCTTTCCGCTTCACGGGTGGTTACCAAATGCCTATAATCACTCACCTGATAGTGTAAGCGCCTTTATGGCAGGCACGGTTACAAAGGTATGTGCCTATGTGTTAATTAGGGTGATGTTTACCATCTTTCAACCTCAATATAGCCTCTCCATTGTTCCAATCCTGCCACTTCTTGGCTGGTTATCGGTAGGTGCCATGCTTTATGGTTGTATCCTTGCATTAGCCCAAAGGGAATTAAAGAATATATTTTCATATTTAATCATCGCAGAGGTTGGCTACATTGTAGTGGGTATAAGCACTGCTACAAAAATTGGCTTTACAGGGTCAGTGCTTCACATATTAAATGATGCAATTATGATGGCATGTTTGTTCTTTACCGCTGGTGCAATAGCTTATAAAACTGGTGCAAAGACTATTGACGATGTTAAGGGTATACACAAAAAGATGCCACTTACAACTGCTGGATTTACAGTTGGTGCTGTCTCTGTGGTGGGGGTGCCTCCAACATGTGGGTTCTTTAGCAAATGGTATCTACTGCTTGGGACGATTCACTCTGGTGAGTACCATTATACCGCAGGATTACTTTTAAGTAGTTTATTGTGTGCCATTGTGTTATACAGGGTTTTACAGTCTATGTATTCACAAAATAATGAGATAAGCACAAAAAATGACGAGGCACCTGCAACGATGCTCTTTCCTATATATGTTACAGTTTTTGCCATACTCATTATTGGTTTTATAAGTGGCAATATCATATCCACAGTGATAGACAAGACTATCCCAATAGGGTTCAGGTAGGAGGACAATGCAGATAATTGAATCTACTACGCCAATACTAATAGTCACTGTCTCTCTTATTGGTGCTATTTTAATCGCTCTAACAGGTGAAAGGAATAGAAACCTCAGGGAGTTTTTGACAATACTTGTTGCAGGGATAAAATTTGTCCTCGTCTTCAGCATGGTTGAGCTTATACTAAAAGGCTCTGTCATCACCTATACAGCTTTTCAGATTACTGATAAATTATCCATTGCCTTTAAGGTTGATGCACTTGGGATACTATTTGCCCTTACTGCATCTTTTTTATGGATAATTACATCCTTTTACTCTATAGGCTATATGAGAGGTAATAATGAGAAGAAGCAGACAAGGTTTTATGTATGTTTTGCCATTGCCTTAAGTGCCACGATGGGTGTAGCAATGTCTGCAAATTTGTTTACCACTTTTGTCTTTTATGAAATCATCACTATTAGCACATTTCCTCTGGTAGCCCATAAAGGAACCCCTGAGGCACTTGCAGGTGCTAAGAAATATCTGACATTTCTTCTGGCTACATCCATTGCATTTCAACTTACTGCAGTGATAATGACATACAATTATGCTGGAACCATTGATTTTTCAAATAAAGGGATACTTGAAGGCAAGGCAAGCGATTCTATAATTACAATAATGTTTATCCTTTACATGGCAGGTATTGCAAAGGCTGCGATGATGCCATTTCACGGTTGGCTTCCTGCTGCAATGGTCGCCCCTACGCCTGTCAGTGCCTTGCTTCATGCAGTGGCAGTTGTCAAGACAGGGGTTTTTGTGGTTGTAAAAGTAGTTTTACACATATTTGGTGTTGATTTGCTCCAAAGGCTTGGTCTGGGTGTGGCACTTGGTTATGTGGCAAGTTTTACTATTATAATGGCTTCAGTGGTTGCACTCACACAGGATAATCTTAAAAGAAGGCTTGCATACTCTACAGTTGGGCAACTCTCCTATATCGTATTAGGGGTCTCGCTTCTAACAACATCAGGTATAGCTGGCAGCATAATGCATATTACTTTACATGCCTTTGGAAAGATAACCTTGTTTTTCACTGCAGGGGCTATATATGTTGTCCTTCATAAGACGGAGGTTAGCCAGCTTGCTGGTATTGGTAGGCAGATGCCTTTTACAATGGCTGCATTTACCATCGGTTCTCTATCAATGATTGGCACACCTCCTTTGGGTGGATTCATAAGCAAATGGTATATTTTAGTGGGTGCGGTGCAAGCTCATGAACTATTCTTTATCGTAGTCCTTTCTATAAGCACCATCTTGAATGCCTGCTATTTTCTTCCAATTGTATATTCTGCATTCTTTAAAGAGCCAAGTCATGATAATCATCATGGAGGGCATCATCACAATGACCACCACGATACATGCCTTGAAGGAAAACATATATTTTTAGTTGCGCCCCTTGTTTTAACAGCAATAGGTGCATTAACGGCGTTTTTATTCTCAGGTTATCTATTTGATTTAGTGAGTATTGTATTAAAAGGTGTGAGGTAATATATCATGCACAAAGGTGAATTGATGGAACTAAAGCATGATGCTGTACCAGGTTATAGGACTGCTTTTTACATAGCATTTGCTTTAGGTATTGCATATCTATCAGTGTTGTTTATATTGGGATAATTTAGATAAACCCAAATACAGCTGTAAGGATGGGGCTTTGAAGTCAATAGCGATGATTTGGCAACAGTTCTTTGCGATTGGGGAGCGTTAAACAGCTCCAAGTGTTTGAACCCGAAGAAACGGGGTCATCAAAAAGTCGCAAGACTGTTTGGGGTGGTAGTTGAGTTTTGCGGCTGCAGCGAAAGGGGCATTAGAACTGTCAAAACGAACGAAAGAGACTTATTCATATCGCTGGATCTCGGGTAAAGATGACAATTTCTTTTAATAAGGGTTAACAACCTTCTGTATCCCCTTGACAATGTAAAAGGGAATTCTCTTTTAGAAAAAAAAGGGGTAGGTGGGTATATTAAAACTTAATTCCTCATAAAAGGAGGCAAGGTGATGGATGATAAAAAAGAGAAGGTTC
>DUZI01000202.1 GCA_013349595.1 Nitrospirota bacterium | reverse complement strand
ATTGAGCAGGGTGTCTTTGAAAGTAATCTCAAAGAGTGTAATTTGAGTCACATTATTGACGAGACAGTTGTTTATATGAAACCAAACGCAGACAAAAAAGATATAATCTTTGAAATCATAAAACCTGATTTTATCACTGTCTTTGTTGATGATGATCTGATAAGACAGTTGCTAATCAATCTACTCTTTAATGCAATCAAATTTAGCCCATCAGGTAGTAAAGTAATTATAGATGTAAAGATTGATGGTAAATCTGTGATTACATCAATTATTGACGAAGGGACAGGTGTAGAAGATAAGGATAAAAACAGGATTTTTGATAAATTTTACAAGAAAGGAGATGAAAAAGAGGGTTCGGGATTGGGTTTATCAATATCAAAAAGCATTGTAGAATTTCACGATGGCATGATTGGTGTAAAAGATAGAGAAGATGGAAAGTCTGGGGCTTGTTTTTATGTAATATTACCCATTTTAAATTGAAAAGCTGCAAGAAGACCTAAATATGCCGAAGACAATCAAAGATATAGGGATGAATCTCAAGGAACTTGAAAAAAGAATAACAAACATGGCTATGAATGCCCTATCTAATCAATCAACGGGGACAAATCCATGTATGCCACTGATAGCTGATATTGAAAAAATACTCTGGGAGGCTTATGGCTCAAGACAATGATAGAGAGCAAGATACTAATAATTGATGATGATATTGATATATTAAAGGTGCTCAAGGCTAACCTTGAATTGCAAGGTTATAAAGCCTATACTGCAAGAAACTGGCAAGAAGGGAGAGAACTTATTAATAAAGTCTCTCCTGACTTGATAATACTAGACTTAATGTTGCCTGATGGTGATGGGCTGACAATATGTAATGAGATTAAAAAGGAAAGGATACAGCTGCCTATTATCATACTCACTGCAAGAGATAAATTATCAGATAAGATATTAGGACTTGAAAGTGGTGCAGATGATTATATTGTCAAACCTTTTGAGACACTTGAATTATTTGCCCGAATCAAGGCATGTTTGAGAAGGGCAAAGCCGATTGAATCAGTTGATAAAATAGAGGTTAGGGGTTTATTTATAGATTTTAAAAAAAGGATTGTTACTGTTGAAAAAAAAGAGATTTTACTAACACATAAGGAATTTAATCTCCTCAGTTTATTAATAATGAAAAAAGGTGAAGTTATCTCAAGGGATGAGATAAAAAGGCATTTATGGAAAGATTCTCAACTATATTCATGGAGCAGGGTTATTGATGTGCATATACAACGTTTAAGGCAAAAACTTGATAACAAAGAGTTCGATAAATTTATAGAAACTGTGCCTGGTATGGGTTATAGATTTAAGAATTAGTTCTATGCCAATTCCTCTTTGATGAGGGGTAATTAAGTCCCCTTGCATCACCCTTTGAAGAAAGATTTTAATTTATTTTTTTGACAAAGCTATTTGTTTTAATTTCTGTTCTGCCTCAAGGATTGCCTTTATCCAGTCTTGACTAAATATCTTTGCATCATATAACCAAGACTTAAGGCTCGATAAAGCACCTTCAATCCCTCTGAATTCATCACACATTGCAGAAGCAAGCAGAGGGATAGCCTCTGGTAGTTTATCTCCCTCTTGAGATGTTATTTTTTCCTTAAATTCCTGTTGAATAGTCTTTACAGTTTCATCATTTAGAATAGCTACTCTCTGGTTTTGTATAAGGTCTCTCGTGATGTTAAGTTTATTATAGTCTTCTCTTTTTTCTGGTTTTTCCCTTGTCAGTTCTTGGAACAGATAGTCAAGGTGTATTTCTAATAATATGCTTGGCACACCCCTTGTAGTCAGGACATTTAAAAGCCAATTTACTTGAGTATTTATAATCTCCTGTGAGAATTCTGTTAAATAGGTTAGCCATGCACTATCAGACAGGGTAAAGTGCCTTCCACTTGTCCCATATCTCATCATGAGATAAGGAAAATCCTTTAAACACTTATAGGCTACATCAATTGACACCTTTAGCTCTTTTTCATCTTGAGGGACAGGATGATTTCCAGCCATAGGATTAAGCGCTATAACGGTATAAAGATGTTTTCTCTCTTTATTGCCATCAAGACATTCAATTATCTGATAAAGTCTTTGAAAACAATCAATGGCGGAAAGGCACACCTTTTCAGTCTCTCCTTCATCGAGTTTAAGAGCATTCATCTGCTCGACAAACTCATCCCAATACTCATTAACCTTATCACCATAATTTACAAAGTAGCTAATCCCACTGAAATCTTTGCCCTTGTTAAAGTTTTCTTTTAAAATCTCCCTCAATTTAACCGATCCTCTTGTAGAACCTTCAAATACATAAAAATATCCAAGCAAATAAAGGGCACCCTTTGAAGAGTGTCTCCTTATTAAGCTACAAAAATCTTGCGTTAGATTAACTGCATCAAGGACATCTTTAATAAGATAATCTGAGTAGTAGTCAAGATCATTAATCAAGAGATTATATCTTGCCCTTTTGGGATGCCATATCTTTTTGACTCTTTCGTCAGCACAAAGACTTAATTCCTTTTCAAGACTCCAGTGAATTATTGAGAGCAATCTTAAATATCTTATGTATGAATCGAGGGGGAGACTTCTTCTTATTAATTCCTTAAAAAAAACAAGTGACTCTAACCTATCATGGTCAGCCTTTGTCCTTGCCTTGAGTATTGACATTAAACTATTATCAGACATGATAAAAATCTCCTTTATGTTGGTATCCTATTTTATATCGGCTAATAAATCATATTCATATGCAGATGTTATTTTTACCTTTACGGTATCTCCCTTTTTAATTTTATATCCCACAGGCAAGGGTTGTTGTTGCAGGTCTATGATAGTCACCCCATCTATTTCAGGTGCCTGTGAATATATTCTTGTCATTATAGACAATTCATCCATATCATCAACTATTGCATCAAATTCTCTACCTATGAGGGCGAAATTTTTCTCATAAGAAATCAAAGACTGGGCACTCATCAACTCGTGGTATCTCCTTTCTTTAACTGTCTTTGTTATTTGTCCTTTGAGCAAGGCTGATTTTGTCCCCTCTTGTCTTGAGAATTTAAAGACACCAAGTCTATCAAACCTTGCTTCTTCAATAAAATCAAGCAGATTGTGAAAGTCTTCTTCTGTCTCTGTCGGAAAGCCTACAATAAAGGTAGTCCTTAAGGCTATCTCGGGAATTTTTTTCCTTATTTTTCTGATTAGTTTAAGATATTCCTGCCTTGACCCCTGTCTTGCCATGAGTCTTAAGATTCTGTCTTCAGAGTGTTGAAGGGGCATGTCAATGTATTTAAATATCTTCTCTTCAGATGCAATTAGTTCAATCAATTCATCAGTAATACCTGATGGATAAAGATACAATAGCCTGATATGAAAATCACCTTTTATCTTTGATAAATCTTTAAGTAAATCACCAAGGTTATAAGATTTTAAATCCTTACCGTAAGAGGTAATGTCTTGCCCTATTATGATTAATTCTTTGACTCCTTTTTGTATGTATTCCTTTGCTTGTTTTATGATTTCTTCCTTTGCAATACTCCTAAACCTTCCTCTAATAGATGGTATGACACAAAAGGAGCATTTTTTATCACATCCATCGGCAATCTTTAGATAAGCAAAGGTGGAAAAATCATCTCTTGGAATTGTTACTATTTGGTTCTCTGGGGTGAAATTACAATTACTCTTACAAAATCTAACTATTTCATCATGTTTGTTAATCCCTGATAAATGGTCAATCTCTGGTATTTCAACCTTTAATTCATCTCTGTATCTCTGGGCAAGACAACCAAAGACAATAAGGTGTTTTTTGTTTTCTATTCCTTTAAATTTAGAAAGCTGAAGGATTTCATTTATGGACTCTTCCTTTGCCTCATCGATGAATGTGCATGTGTTGATAATTATAAAACTTGCATCTTCAAGAGATGAAGGGATTAATCCCTCTTGTTGTAATAACCTTGATAATTGAGATGAATCAACGGTATTTTTTGGACAACCAAGTGTATGTAAATAAAAAGTGCTCATTGCGCTCAGCCATTAACGGATTCCTGCACGCTATT
>DUZI01000145.1 GCA_013349595.1 Nitrospirota bacterium | reverse complement strand
TTTTTCATAATAATACCCCTAATATTGCTGTTAAACCAAAATGCCTTTGGCAGTGAAAGAGATTTACTTCTCGCCCAGTCACTCTTTCAGTCAAAGAAGTATTTAGAGGCAAGGAAGATGTTTCATAGTATTTATATAGCAAACACCAAAAAACCAATTGCAGTAAAAGCATTATTAGGAGTCGCAAAATGTGACTATTTTTTGAGGAGATATTACGAAGCGAGGGAAAATTTAAGAAGGATCTTGTCTATGACACAAGATGGAGGTATTGTCAATGAAACAAATCTTTATCTTGGCCATGTAAATTTAGCATTGTCAAAATATAAACTTGCAGAAAAATATTATTCCGTTGTTTATGGCAATCTAAAACAAGAAGCAGTAATTGGTTTAGCAGAGGCATCTTTAAGGATAAATGACATAACAAAGGCAGATGTCTTAATAAGGACGCTAAAGTCTGTTGATTTGCAGATTAGACCAAGGGGAGTGGTTGTAAAGGCAATGCTAGATAGCCTTAAAGGCAGGCATGAATCAGCTGTTAATTCAATAAAATTAGTAGATCCAAAGATTCTAAAAGAATTAGATCTTACTATTGAAAAGGCACAGATCTATTTTTTTGCAGATAGACTTAAAGAGGCAGAGGAACAATTAAATAATATTATTAAAGCACCTGATACAACCAATGTAAACCGAATGAGGGCAATGAAGGTTTTGTGGCAGATATACAATAAAGAAAACAAGATGGACGACGCCTTAAAGATTGGTATGAAGATGTTGCTTTTAGAAAATTCAGATAGCTTTTATATCTCTTTGGCTAACATATATGACAAAAAAGGTGATTTATCAGGTGCTTTAAAGGTGCTATCCTATCTTAATTCAAAGAGATTAAGGGAACAAGAGATAGAGAAAAGACTCAAAATCGCTTTTGCTAAAAAAGACCCCTCCTTAAATAAATATCTGAGCCTATATGCGAATTATGTAAGTGATGATAGTCCTTTTGTCATTGAGATAGCAAGGCATATTGCAAAAGAAAATGATAAAAAGAGGGCTATTGAAATCTTAAAAAAGGCTACAAAAGGTCATTCTGCTGGTGCTGCCTCATTATATCTATCAGAGTTGCTCACAGAAGAAAAGAGATTTACAGAGGCAAAGAAAGCCCTTGAGTTTCTAACTCTTGATCCAAGATATACAAGGAGCGCCTCTATGATGTTAGGTGAGATACTTGAAAAAGAAGGAAAGATAAATAAAGCTATTGAGTATTACAAAAAGATTGTTGACAATGTAAAAGACCCAAGGTTTGCAGAAAAGTTGGGAGAGATTTTTTGGAAGCAAGGCAAAAGAGATGAGGCAAAAAAATATTTCATAATTGCTTCAGATAAAGGGAATGATAGGGCTTCGGTGAGGGTTGGAGATTATTATTATTTAACTGGTGAGCCAGACAAAGCTCTTGAATATTACAAAAAGGCTCTGAATATGAAAAAAGAAGATCCTGACTACCTATGGCTAAATTATCAATATGGTAAGATTTCAGGGCAAAGAGAATACCTTATAAAGGCAGCATCAGGGAGTGGTGAGATTGCTGAGGCGGCTAAGATACTTTTGAGACAATTTTAATGAGTTTTGAAGCAAATAAATCAACAAATATAGAGTTGCTTAGTGATGCTATTAATTCCTTTAACAAGGTGTCTGACACCCTTGTCCAATATTATAGAAGTCTTGAGGAAAAAGTAACAGCACTTACACAAGAGGTAGACCATAAGAAGCAGTTACTTAACAGCATCCTTGACTCTATCGATATAGGTGTAGTCTTTTTTGACAGTAATGGCATCATAAGGATGATTAACCGTTCAGTAGAAGAATTACTGAGCGTTACAGAAGCAGAGATTATTGGGAGAAGTTCACTTGGAGTGGTTATTGATGGAGACTTAATGATACCAAAAAATTCTAAACCCTTTCATGCCCTCATATCAAGGCGTGATGTCTATGATAAGGCGGGCATGATAATCGGTAATGTATTGATCTTCAAAGATATTAGTAGGATCAAGGAATTGGAGACCATAAATGAAAGGAATAGAAGACTTACTGCTATGGGAGAGTTAGTTATGAAAATTGCCCATGAGATTCGTAATCCCCTTGGCAGTATTGAACTCTTTGCAAGTTTGCTTCAGGCTGATTTAAAAGAAAACTCTCAAGCCGATTATGTTAAGAGGATTTCCAACTCTGTGAGGTCTCTGGTCAATACATTGGATAATATGCTCAGTTTTGCAAGGGAGATAAAGCCAAATATTAATCTTCAATACATTAGACCAGTTATAAACGAGGCTATAGATGAACTCGCGGGGACATTAGAAAATAACAGAGTTGCTTGTAAAATACATTGCAAAGGTGATTATTCAGTCCCAATAGATAAAGGATTGATTAAACAGGCATTACTAAACATTTTAATTAACGCAATACAGGCAATGAAAGACGGTGGTATTATTTCAATAAGAATTGGGAATACAAAAATAGATCATAAGACCTTTTTATATATAAAAATATCTGATAAGGGAATTGGTATTGAAAAGCAAAGGCTCGCATCTATCTTTGAGCCTTTTTACTCTACAAAAGATAGAGGGACTGGCTTAGGGTTATCCATAACTGCCAGTATTATAAAGGCACATAAAGGCTATATAACTGTCGATAGCAAAATTAATAAAGGAACTGTATTTACCTTGCATATACCTTTTGATATAGAAAATGGAGGCATACTTTGAAAAGGGTTTTATTAGTTGATGATGAGGAAGATATGTTAGTTGCCCTCAAAGAATCTGTGAAAAGATGCGGATTTGCTCCCATAACCTATAAAAATCCCCTTGAAGCACTTGAAAAGACAAACTTGTCTGACTTTTCCCTAATAATTACCGATATGAAAATGTCACAAATGAATGGATTGGAATTATTATCAACTATCCGAAAGAGAGGCATATTTATCCCAGTAATAGTTATTACTGGTTATGGCACTGTAGAAAATGCAGTAGAGGCAATGAAACTTGGTGCTACTGATTATATAATGAAACCATTCTCTTTCGATTCTCTCAAAGAGACAATAACAAGGATTATGCCTGATGATGAACTTGAAATGGTTGCAGAATCATCTGTAATGTCAAAAATTATTGCAACTGTAAGGGATATAGCTTCAAGCGATATATCTATTCTCTTGTCAGGTCAAAGTGGCACTGGCAAGGAAGTTGTCGCACGATACATACACAAAATGAGCTCAAGGGCTGATAAACCCTTTGTTGCAATAAACTGTGCAGCAATTTCTGAAACACTCTTAGAGTCTGAACTATTTGGTTTTGAAAAGGGTGCCTTCACAGGTGCCACAGAGAGGAGGACTGGCAAGTTTGAGCTAGCAAATAAAGGAACAATATTACTGGATGAAATAAGTGAAATGGCCTTTCCATTACAGGCAAAACTCTTAAGGGTTATTCAAGAGAAAGAGATTGACAGGATTGGAGGTCGTCTCCCTGTTCCTGTTGATGTTAGGATTATTGCTACTACAAACAGAGATTTATTAACAGAGGTAAGGCAAGGCAGGTTTCGTGAAGATCTTTACTATCGTCTGAATGTATTTCCTATAAAGATTCCACCATTAGCAGAGAGACATGAAGATATAATACCACTTGCTGAGTTTTTTCTTAAAAAACTCTCTATCAAAATGGGTAAGACCTTTTATCTATCTGATGAACTCAAAGAACACCTATTGAGGAGAAAATGGGAAGGTAATGTAAGAGAATTGGAAAACTTGATTTACAGAATTGTCGTTATATCCAAATCAGAGAAACTCTTTTTGCCTGAATTTGAAAATATAAGTAATAGGGCTAATAAAGACCACTTTGAAATTATAGGGTCTGTAAAAGATATGGAAAAAGAACTTATTTTGAAGACTCTTAAGGAAAACAATTGGAATCAAAGAAAATCTGCAATGATACTTGGCTTAAACCCAAGGACTATTAGAAACAAGTTAAAGGATTATGGAATCAAGGTTTGGGAGATGAAAGAATTGGAGAAAAAACACAACTAAGGCACAATTATTGC
>DUZI01000180.1 GCA_013349595.1 Nitrospirota bacterium | reverse complement strand
TATAAGAACCCTTTTTAAAATAAAATTCCCCAATCATAAACTCACTTTCTGCAAGTGTATTAAGGGTCTTTTCAATTCTGATATTAATAACTTCTCTATAAGGATTTCTCGGATAAAGTTCTTTTAATCTTTGAAATTCTCTCAAAGCCTTTTGGGCTGCACCTGCACCTTTGTCAGGTGCCTCAATCTGATTAAAATAAGCCATAGCAATCTGGTATTGAGCATGAGAGGCATATGGATTATCTGGATATTGTTCAATAAATTTTCTATATTCTTCGGCACCTAAGTTATAATCGCCATCTCTTATATAGGAATCTGCAATCTTAAGCTGGGCAATTGGTGCATATTGCTTTGTTTGGTCTCTGTTTTTTAATTCAAATAGTAGTTTTCTTGCCTCTTCATAATCTTTGTCATTGATAAGCTTATCGGCCCTTTTTAGATATGCTTCAGGATTGTAGGGTATTCCCTTCTTGGCATCTTTACCGCACGATAATAAAGCTACTAAAATGATGAATAAAATAATGATAACAAACAGTCTCGTCATTTTCATAGGTCAACTATTTAACCTTTTCAGTAGACTTGAAGTCAAGATTATTAACATAACTTGCAAATATTTATAAAAACCCTGTTAATAATTTGTTAAGCATATTGTTAAGTAACATTTGTCTCAAAACAATAATTTTACAATCCTAAAATAATTACTATTAATTTTAACTAGTTACGAACTGGCACAATAATTGACTAAATTAAATTTACTAAAGTTAATTTTTTGTTTATAATGTATAGCAAATTTTACTTTTCATAAAGGAGGATAGAATGGGAAAGGAACAAAAACCAGATGAGACGACCTCGGCAAACACTACTTTTCGCTCTGTCGTATCAAATCTTTTATCTGGAACTAAGACTTACTATTTTTTTGTCGGTATTCTTGGGATCATGGTTTTGGCCTTTATAGTTGCTGGACTTGATGCAGTGCGTATTGGTTACAAAGATGCTTATGGTGTTACAAGAGAGGTATCTTGGGGACTTCTAATCTCTACCTACATCTTTTTTGTATTAATCTCTACCGGTCTATGTATCGTATCGTCAATTGGTCATGTTTTTGGCGTTAAAGATTTAATGCCCATAACAAAAAGGGCAGTTTTTTTATCTATCGTCACAATCGTAGTAGGCTTTGCAGTGGTATTATTTGAGATTGAAAATCCTTTTAGAATGGCTATATACAATGTGATATCCCCCAACCTCACCTCAAATATTTGGTGGGATGGAACACTTTTTGGGGCTTACTTAGTTTTCATGATGGTTGAGTTCATATCTATTTTAATGCATAAACATAAAATCGCCACGATTGCAGGTCTGCTCGGTCTTATCTCTGGTATTGTTGCCATTAGTAACCTTGGGGCAATTTTTGCAATGCTTCATGGAAGGGAATATTGGTATGGACCTTACCTGCCCATTTATTTTATTGCCTCCGCAATGTTGTCTGGTTGTGCAGCAATTATATTCTTTACATGGATTGGTTACAAGGTAAACAACGAGCAGATGGCTCCCCCAATGGAAAGGGCAATGGAGGTAGTTGGAAAACTCTGCACCTTAATGATAACAATTATAGTATTTTTCACATCTTGGAAACTCATAACAGGTTCAGTAGGTGGTCCTGCAAAGGTTGAGGCAATCAAGGCACTCCTTACAGGTCCTTTTGCCTTTAATTTCTGGTTTATTGAAATGGGTTTAGGTCTATTTATACCATTTATATTATTTCTTATGTCTAAGTGGAAAAATCTAAACTTGATTTTTATTGCCAGTGTATTAATGATATTTTCCACATATTTCATGAGATATGACCTTGTAATTGTTGGTCAATTAGTGCCTTCTTTCTATGAACTACATGTGACAGACTACCCTGGATTGTTATCATACAGACCAAGTATTCATGAGATCATTATATCAATAGGTGGAATAGCACTTGCTGGTTTTACCTTTTTACTCGGTGAAAAGGTATTTAGTGGTCACAAGATGGAAATTCATTAAAGGAGGCTAGCAAGATGAACAAAATAGATTTTGATAACCTTAAAAAAGAAAACATTGACAGTATATCACCTATAGAGAGACGAGAGTTTCTGAAAATTGGTTTTGTCGTTACAGGAATCTTTGCTGGAGGTAGTGTTATTTCACTAATTTCTAACATTAATAAGGTCTTTGCCTCTAAAGAAGAGATGAAGTCAAAATATCCTTATAAGCCTCATTATAGTATGGTAATGAGACAAGACAGGTGCGTTGATTGTGAACTCTGTAAAGAAGCATGTGTTAAAACTAACAAAGTCCCAGATTATGGCTATAGGACGACTATTTTAGAAAAGGTCTCTCCCAATGCAGTTGGCAACAAGAGAGAATTTATCCCTGTCTTATGTAATCAATGTAACAACCCACCATGTGTAAGGGCATGTCCAACAAAGGCAACCTATAAGGACCAAAAAAATGGAATAGTTCAAATGGAGGACAAAAGGTGTCTTGGTTGTAAAAGTTGCGTTCTTGCCTGTCCTTATAATGCAAGATATTTTAATGAGGAGAAACATGCCATTGATAAATGTAACTTCTGTTTTGATACAAGGTTAACAAAGGGTATAAAAATTACAGCTTGCTCAGAGGCATGTCCTGCTGATGTGAGAGTCTTTGGTGATCTCTCCGATCCTGAAAGTAGGGTTTACAAATTAGTCCATCAGATTGATAGACCTGTTTGGGTCCTTAGAGAAGAAACTGGTGTAAAACCAAATGTATTCTATATAAAGGGGTAAAACATGAAAAAGATTACAAGTTTCATATCTTTGTTTTTAGTCTGCTTATTTTATATAAATGCCAATGCCTCAGGCGGAGATATTTTATACACAAAGCCAGTAAAATCAGTCCTCTTTAGTCATCAGACCCACTCAAAGATAAGTTGTGATAAATGCCACTCAGGGCTTTTCGAAATGAAGGCACTTTCAGCCCAAAATAACCCTGATTTCAATATGGATGCACTTTACAAGGGGAAATACTGTGGGGCTTGTCACAATGGTAAAGTTGCATTTGCCTCAAATACACAATGTGCCAGATGTCATGGTGGTGTAAAAGAATATACTGCTATGAAGTCAAGACCACAGAAAGTCTCTACTGCCAAGGGACCATCAGAAGCTATTATGATTGGTAGAGGCAACACAGAGGTTGCATTTAATCATTCTACACATAGCCTTATGGTATGTGGGGACTGCCATACTAAGCTATTTTTAATGAAAAAGGGTTCAACAAAGATAAGCCTTGCTGACCATAGTTCTGACAAAGCCTGTTATGCCTGCCACAATGGGAAAAAGGCTTTTTCCTCTCAAGATTGTAATAAATGTCATAGCAAGCTCACCATTCCAACGCAAGTAGTTATGGGAAAAGGTGATTCTTCTGTTAAATTTAATCATGAAGGACATTCAAAAAAGGCTTCCTGTGGAGAATGTCATGATAAGTTATTCTTAGCAAAAAAAGGTGCTAACAAGATTACCTTCTCTGACCATCACACAAACAAAGCCTGTTATAGTTGCCACAATGGGAAAAAGTCCTTTGCAGTAGAAAATTGCACAGCCTGTCACATAAAAGTTATAGCACCCAGAGGTGACCTCCAATACAAGGTAAAGGGCTTGCCAAATGCCCATTTTAGTCATGGTTTTCATTCAAAAATCTTTGCATGTAAAGATTGCCATGACAAACACTTTGTCATGAAAAAAGATGGTAGTAAAATGAACATGAAGGCTATGTATGAAGGCAAATATTGCGGTTCTTGTCATAATGGCAATCTAGGATTTTCTGTAAATGAGTGTGCAAAATGTCATTACGATAAAAAATAGTTTTTTGATGAGCAAATATAAAGGATTTTATTTATAATAATCAGGATTTCTTCAAAGGGAGATTGAATAAATCTCCCTAATTTATTTAAAGAAGTCCTCACAGTGATGAAAAAGATATTTTTAATTATCACAATCGGTTTTTCCCTCTACGCTTGTTCTGGAGGTAATGATGATTCCCTTCTGAAATCTAAATGTCTGTCCTGCCATAATATGGT
>DUZI01000152.1 GCA_013349595.1 Nitrospirota bacterium | reverse complement strand
CATGGGCTGCCTTTTTTAGTAAACTCGTGGCGTATGCGATGTTTTTGAATGAACCTTTCAAAGTTTAGACTTCTGGACTCAGGTCACTGATCAGTTCTGATAATTATAGGGATGCCATAGAGTTTGAGGCATTCTTCAGTAATTTATATAACCTGAGTTTTGGCTTTATTAGAGGACATGCCTTTGAATTTCTGTTTTTCTTACTTAAAGGTACTTCAAAGATGGAATACTTGCGATAGACCTCGTCTATGGAACTGCAGGGAAGTTCTGCAATTAAGTTTGAGAAATTTCTATATTGGAATCTGGGTTTAACAGTATTTTTGACTATCCTATAATTCTGTGATATTATATTAATTCTTTTTTTTAGTTATTTTGTAATCATTACTTTGGGGCGTCGGCAAGCGGAAAGCCAGCAGATTTTGGATCTGCCATTCCCAGGTTCGAATCCTGGCGCCCCAGTTACAAATTAATTAATCAATTAAATAATTAAGAGGACTCACATATGCCAAAACATTTAAAAATACTTACTGGGAATGCAAATCCAGATTTAGCATGCAAGATAAGTGAAAATTTAAATATAGCATTACTTGATAGCATGGTAACAACCTTTGGTGACGGTGAAATAATGGTTCAAATCAATGAAAATATTAGAGGTTGTGATGTCTTCGTAATACAACCTACCTGTAAACCTGTAAATGATAATCTCATGGAACTATTGCTCATGATAGATGCACTAAAAAGGGCTTCAGCAAAGAGAATTACAGCAGTAATGCCATATTATGGTTATGCAAGACAGGACAGAAAGGTTCAACCGAGAGTTCCAATATCTTCAAAACTAGTTGCTGATTTATTAACTGCTGCAGGCACAAATAGGGTTTTAACTATTGATTTACATGCTAGCCAGATTCAGGGTTTTTTCAACATACCAGTTGACCATCTCTATGCAGCACCTGTTTTGGCTGAATATTTTAGAAAAATATGTGATGAAAATACAGTGATAGTCTCTCCTGATGCAGGTGGAGTGGAGAGGGCTCGTGCATTCGCTAAAAGACTTAATGCTTCTCTTGCAATAGTTGATAAGAGAAGAGAGGCTGCAAATGTGTCAAAAGTAATGAATGTTATTGGTTCAGTCAAAAATAAAACAGCAATTTTAATTGATGATATGGTTGATACCGCAGGAACTATCACTCAGGCTGCACAAGCATTGATTGATAATGGAGCTAAAAGAGTTCTTGCAGCATGTTCTCATGGTGTGTTTTCAGGACCTGCTATTGATAGAATTAATTCATCTTTACTTGAAGAAGTTGTTACAACAGATTCAATACCTATGCGAGATAATTTATCGCTTTGTAGTAAATTAAAAGTTCTTTCTATAGCACAACTTTTTGCAGAGGCAATAAAGAGAATTCACGAAGAATCAACAGTGAGTTCCCTATTTATATAATATTTTCAAGGAGGAATGATGGAAAGGTTTTTATTAAATGTAGAGATAAGAAATAAAACTGGCAAAGGAGTGGCTCGTTCTCTTAGAAGAAATGGTTTTATTCCTGCAGTAGTTTATAGGGCAGGGACTTCAATGCCCATAATAGTCAATAAAAAAGAGGCTATAAGTTTTATAACTCGTTCAGCAGGGGAACAAGTGGTTGTAAATCTGAATTTTGGTAATGATATAAAACAAGCAATAATGAAGGATTATCAAGTAGATCCTGTTGATAGCAGCCTCTTACATGCTGATTTTCAAGAGATTCTTGCTACTGAAGAGATTAAAGTTAATGTTCATTTAATTATCAAAGGCGAAGCGATAGGAGTAAAAAGAGATGGCGGCATTCTCCAACAGGCGCTTAGAGAGATTGAAATTCTATGTTTGCCTGATAAAATTATAGGTCATATTGATGTTGATGTTACAAATCTTAAGATAAACCAATCAATCCATGTCAGAGATTTAAAACTACCTGATGGCATTAAAATACTAACTGATGCAGATGAAGTCATAGTAACAGTAACTACCTTAAGAGAGGAAACAACAACTACAGTACCAGAAGGACAGGAGACAATTGAACCAGAAGTAATTAAGAAGGGCAAAAAACAGGAAGCAGGAGAGGGTTAATATTTGTGGCTTGTTGTTGGTCTTGGTAACCCAGGTAGTAGATATTACCGAACAAGACATAATGTTGGGTTTGATGTAATAGATAAACTCTCTGAAACTTACAAAATAATTCTAAAAGAATATGACAATTTTTTAAGGGGAACTGGAATAATAAACAATAATGAAGTAGCTCTAGTTAAGCCACTAACCTATATGAACAAAAGCGGGATAGCAGTTAAAAAAAATCTCTTTAAATATTCAATACCAATTGATAAATTACTTGCAATTCACGACGATCTTGATTTGCATACTGGACTATTAAGATTTAAAAAAAATGGTGGCACAGGTGGACATAAAGGGCTTGAATCTATAGCTATTGAGACTGGTTCAAATGACTTTATAAGGGTAAGGATTGGTATTGGAAGAAACCCAGATATACCAACTGATAAATATGTATTAAGCAGATTCACAGATGAAGAGAAGAAGATTATTGATGAGACTATTACTTTAGCTCAAGAAGGTATTTTTGAGCTTGTATCTAAAGGTATTGATTTTGTTATGAATAGATTTAATAAGAAAAATGTAGTGAATTGAATAAATGTCACTAAACTTCAAAATACTAAAAATTTTATGGAGGTAACATGTCAGTCACTTTATTGGAAACTAATTTTCAGGATGTAAGGCTTATCAAGAGAGGTAAGGTTAGAGATATTTACGAAATAGGTAATATGTTTTTAATTATTGCTACTGACAGGGTGTCTGCTTTTGATGTAGTACTACCTACTGGTATTGTAGGTAAAGGAAAGACACTAACTCAAATTTCACTCTTTTGGTTTGAAAAAGTTAAAGATATTGTTGATAATCACCTGATAACTGCTGATGTGGAAAAATACCCAAAGTCGTTAGCATCCTATAAGGAAATATTAAAAGACAGGTCTATGCTCGTAAAAAAAGCCAAAGTCCTTCCTATCGAAGCAATAGTAAGAGGGTATCTGTCTGGTTCAGGATGGAAAGAGTATAAAAAAAGTGGTACTGTTTGTGGTATTAAGCTGCAATCCGGACTTTTGGAATCTTCTAAATTATCAGAACCAATCTTTACCCCAAGCACAAAAGCTGAAGAAGGTCATGATATAAACATAACTTTTCAAGATACTATTAATATTATTGGTAAAGAGTTGGCAGAACAAATTAGAGATATTTCTATGAAAGTTTATTCAACTGCATCTGATATTGCAGAAAAGAAAGGAATTATAATTGCAGATACAAAGATGGAGTTTGGTATCTATGAAGACAAGTTAATATTAATTGATGAACTACTCACACCTGATTCGTCAAGATTCTGGTCAATTAAAGAATACAAAGTCGGAAAGGGACAAGATAGTTTCGACAAACAGATAGTACGAGATTATCTATTAACATTAAATTGGGATATGACTTATCCAGGACCAGAATTACCAGATGATATAGCGATTAAAACATCACAAAGATACGAGGAAATACTCAAAATAATAACAGGATAAATGCCTTTTATTAATTGTAAAAGATAAGCGGGCGACGGGATTCGAACCCGCGACCTTCAGCTTGGGAAGCTAACATTCTACCACTGAAATACGCCCGCAATAAGGTTTCAATTATATCATAATTCAAACAGAAATTGGTAAGATCAATGAGATTGATGATTGATATTCAATTAGTTGATCAGATTTTTATAAACTCTCTTCAAAATATTGTAACTATCTATAATTAAAAACAAAAGATTTAAGCATCTCCAAAAATCAGCGATAGAACTAAAAAGCTTAATAAAATCAGCAAGTAAGATAGGAAGGGTTTTTATACGACACCTTATAAAAAAAGTTCCTAAGGGGCTTTGTCATAAGGCATTGTTTTATAAAGAATAAAGCAAAATTAAAATAAAATCGTCGATTATAAAAATCCTGAAACAGCCCTTCCTAAGCGCTATTTTAAGGCTGCATAACAATGTTGACAAAATATTAAATATTATTGTTAAATATCTATCTTTATTTGGGCGGATAGCTCAGCTGGGAGAGCACAGCCCTT
>DUZI01000144.1 GCA_013349595.1 Nitrospirota bacterium | reverse complement strand
CTTATTTTTTTCAATTTTCCTAATCCGAGATCCAGCGATAAGGATAAGTCTCTTTCGTTCAGGAGCTATGTTTTGACAGTTCTAATGCTCCTTTCGCTACGGCCGCAAAACTCAACTACCACCTCAAAAAGTCTTGTGACTTTTTGGGGACCCCGTTTCTTCGGGTTCAAACACTTGCGGCTGTTTAACGCTCCAGTCGCAAAGAACTGTTGCCAAAACATCGCTATTTACTTCAGAGCCCCATCCGTATTTGGGCTAATAATTAGCCTTCTCTATTATAAATGCTACAGACTGATTGCCAAGACCATTGCTGATTGAAATAAAAAGTGATTTGTCAGTATCAATGATACTTTTTGTTATTGGCAAGTTTATAAATTGCCTTTCTGCCTCTTCAAAATTAAGTGTCTTTGGAATCTTATTTTGATTTAGAAATTGTAGGCTCATTATTATGTCAAACAAATCACTTGCACAACCCATATGACCTGTGTAGGACTTTAATGCACAAATTGGTATACGAGTATTGTATTTTTCAAAGATATTTTTTACTGACTCCAATTCTGATTTATCACCTTTTTTTGAACCACTCCCATGAAGACAAATAAAGGCAAAATCATCTATGGACTTTTGAGACGATTTAATTAATCCATCTATGGCGTTTAAGGTAATCATTTCAGGCACAGAGATAGTATCTCTGCTCATAGTTTCACACTGACAGGATGATGACACTATGGAGCCATAGATTTTATGCCCCCTTTGTATTGCGCTTTGTTCCTTTTCCAACACGATAGATGCTCCACCTTCAGCAGGGATGAAACCATCTCTAAATCTATCAAGTGGTTTAAAGGATTTTGCACCTTCTTTACATCTTGAAAGTAAACCCAATCCTTGCATCTCATAAAGGGAAACAGGATTTATCCAAGTGGTTGATCCAATCACAAGGGCTATTGATGACCTTCCCTGTTTTAAACTTCTACAAGCAAGTTCAATGGCTAAGGCACCAGAAGGAGAAAGGCTTGAAATGGATGTATTATCTCCCATAAATTCAAAATAACTTGAGATAAAGCTAAAGGGATTGTTGGCAATACTATCAAGCAAAAAAAATGGATTAACCTTGTTTAGCCCTGCCTTGTTTAGTTTTTTGTAGTCAATCTTGTTGTCTTTGTCAAGAGCAGCCTTGTTTGCAGGATACATAAATTCACAACCTGTATTTGAAAGATCACCTGTGGCCAAAAAGAAGGCCCTATCCTCCGGGGGAATAGCTGAAATGTCTATGTCAGCCATAGCCTCAATAGCTGAATAAAGCCCAATCTGTCCACCCCTATTTAAAAATTTATATTGTCCAGAGAGAGATTTAGGAATATCAATGGCAAGGCTATCAGTAATCTTGCCAAGATATAGCAATTCTTCATTGTTTTGTGATATTTGATGCAAGTTAATACCTGTTTTAAAATCAAAAAGGGCAGATATATTATCTTTTACACCTTTTCCAAAAGGAGTTAAAAGCCCAATACCTGTTATAACTATTCTGTCTTGATAGTTTATCGCCATGAATCCTGTCTTGTCATTATATTAAAGACTTGTCTCTGTTTGTCCGCATCTTCTATTTCTTCAAGGTTTATCATTTCACCAGAAAAATCTACTGCAATCTTTTTTTTATCACCAACAGCCCCTAATCCCCTAAAGGTGCTACCTTCATGAGTATATATCTTTTCAATGGTCAAATAAACCTGATCCCCAGGCAGGGCAAAGCTATAAAATTTACATTGTTTGATATTAGTGAGAACAAACCATTTTTTGAAGTCTGATGAAACTGCTGTCAACCATCCTGAAAGTTGAACTAATGCCTCAAGGAGCATAACTCCTGGCATTACAGGTCTGTCAGGAAAGTGAAATTCTAAAAAATCCTCACTCATGGCAATGTTTTTTATGCCCTTTATCAATGTGTCTTTTTGCCATTCTGTAATCCTATCTACTAATAAATATCTCATTTTTTTTCTCCCTTTTAATACATTTAAGAAAATAATGCATTTTTTTTCAAATTGTTTTTACAACTCGCTATCTCCCTTTGAGAAAAGGGAATTAGATTATTAATCACTTTTTTTGATCAAAGTAGTTTTTTTAAACTAATTGTCCCGTTTTGCCCACCAAAACCAAAGGAATTTGAAAGGGCACATTTAATAGGATGCTTCACGGCTTTATTTGGTGTATAGTCTAAATCACACTTAGTATCGGTATTGTTCAAATTTAATGTAGGTGGCACCAAATCATTCTTGACAGCCAAAGAGGTAAATATAGCCTCTGGAGCACCTGATGCAGAAAGCAAATGTCCGATACTTGATTTATTTGAGCTTATCTTTAATTTGTAAGCATGTGCCTTAAAAAGCTCTTTTATGGCAATAGTCTCTGCAATATCATTAAGTTTGGTGCTTGTGCCATGGGCATTTATATAATCAATGTCGGTAATGTTTAAGTTGCTATCTTCAATACTCCTCTTCATTGATAAATAAGCTCCCTTGCCTTCTGGATCAGGTGCAGTCACCTGATAAGCATCTATTGATGAGCCATAGCCAGCACACTCACAAATAATAGGGGCACCTCTTTTTATAGCACTCTCTTCAGATTCTAAAACCAAGAATGCAGACCCTTCTCCCATGACAAGTCCAGATCTTTTTTTGTCGAAGGGACGACAGGCTGTGAGTTCTTTTGAGTTTGAACTTGCTCCAAGTAAAACGAAGAAAATTAAACCGACAGGATTTATCATTGATTCAGCTGCACCTGTAAGAACAATCTCACTTTCGCCCCTTTGAATTGACCTGTAGGCAATGCCTATTGCCTGTGTAGCAGAAGCACAAGCAGTGCTTGTAGTGAGATTTTTCCCCTCTAATCCAAATTTTCGTGCTATAAGTGCAGATGGCCTATGAGAGTTGTTTTTCATAATAGAGTCATTACTTACACTTACAAATTCCCTGTAAAAGGTCTCATAATCAAAGTCTTTACCTTTGAGCCATCTTGAAAGGTCTCTTAGATTGTTTATTGCAAGACCTGTGGCAAAAGAAAGGGATACCTTTGACAGATCTGTATTAAAAAGATTGGCATCTTTTAAAGCCTCTTGAGCTGACCAAAGGGCAAATAATGTCCTGATTTCACCCTCAGATTTAGACTCATTTGGGAATGCTTTTTTTATTTCTTCAATGTCATCATTGCTAACCTTACCTGCAATTGAAATAGGGCAATCATTAAAAATCCCTGAAATATCTTTTATTCCAGACATTCCATTTATAAGACAATCCCAATTATGCCTTACACCAAGACCTAAAGGTGTTACTATTCCAAGTCCCGTTATAAAAACCCGTCTTCTTTTCAACATACCTTTTTCAAACAACTAATCTTGCTCTACAAAATAGCCAACACCCCTCATAGTTTTGATATAAATAGGATTATTAGGGTCTTCCTCAATCTTTGTCCTTACCCTCCTTATGTGCACATCAACTGTGCGAGGCTCTACATAGACATCATTCCCCCACACTGCATCTAAAAGATGATCTCTACTGTATATTTTATTAGGTCTCTCCGCAAGGTAAGTAAGAAGTCTAAATTCTGTGGCACTTAGTTTGATGCTTTTATCACCGATTAAAACGGTATATTTTTCTCTATCTATGGTCATATCTTTGATCTTTATGGGTTCTTTAGGAGCATTATTTGTAGAGGTGTTACCTAAGACCTTTATCTCTGCCCTTCTTAATACGGCCTTTGCCCTTGCAACTACTTCTCGTGGGCTAAAGGGTTTAGTAATATAATCATCAGCACCCATCTCGAGCCCAAGTATCTTATCAACCTCCTCACCTTTTGCAGTAATCATTATGACAGGCATATCTGCAGTGGCTTGTTCCTTGCGTAACATCTTACATATATCAAGCCCTTGTATCCCAGGCAACATGAGGTCAAGGATGATCAAATCATAACGATTGGTTTTTATCTTTTTTAGGGCACTTTCTCCATTAAAGGATGTGTCAACTTGAAAACCCTCTTTTTTGAAATTATAAGAAAGTATCTCAACAATGTCCTTTTCATCATCAATTACAAGTATTTTCTTCACTTACATACCTCCACACAAATAAGAGTATTGCAAAATATATCAATTAGAAAGATATAAG
>DUZI01000146.1 GCA_013349595.1 Nitrospirota bacterium | reverse complement strand
TTCTGATTCTTTTTTAATCTTTAGATTGATATAGTATTGTTGAGCGATACTCAATACATTATTAACAAGCCAATAAAGGACAAGGCCAGAAGGGAAGGTCAAAAATAAGAATGTAAATACAATAGGCATTATCATCATAATCTTTTGCTGTGTTGGGTCCATTGCAGAAGGCGTCATCTTTTGCTGAATTATCATGGTTGCGCCCATAATTATAGGAAGTATGTAGTAGGGGTCTTTAGCTGAAAGGTCTGTAATCCATCCAACAAATGGGGCATTTCTTAGTTCAATAGCGATAAGAAGAACTTTATAAAGGGCAAAAAAGACAGGGATTTGCAGTAAAATTGGCAGACAACCACTCATTGGATTAACTTTGTAGATTTTATAAAGTGCCATAAGTTCTTGTTGCATCCTTTGAGGGTCATTTTTGTATTTTTCCCTTATCTCTGCCATTTTTGGTTGAAGGTCTTGCATCTTTTTCATAGATTTTTGTCCACTGTTAATAACAGGAATGAAGGGTATCCTAACAATTATGGTTAAAATAATGATTGCAACACCATAATTATGGGTAAAGTTGTAAAAGACTTTGAGCACCCAAAAAAGCGGTCTAGCGAGAAAAGAAAAGAATCCAAAATCAACTATGTGTTCCAGTCCAAAACCTACTTTTTCAAGATGATCAAACTCCTTAGGACCTGTGTAAAGTAAATATTGATTTGTACCTGAAGGCATTTTTATAGCAGCAAGAGTTGTGCCCTCTTTATCCCAAATCTTTGCCTCTTCAATCTTGCCTTTTGGTACAAGGGCAGTAAAAAAGTATTTATCTTCTTGTGCAATCCATTTAAACCCTTCCTTAAAAAATTGTGGTTCCTTTACCTTGCCAATTTCAAATTCAAGCCTTTCTGCATCTTTAAGAACTACAGGACCGTAATGAACATCAGAACTTTTTTCATAAATTCCAAACTCCTTGCCGAGGGTAATCCAATAGGAACTGATGCCATTGACCTCATCAGTTAGCTCAATACTATATTCTTTGTCAGAGATCTTGTAAGTCCTTTTGATATATAAGTCGTTTTGACTATATTCGAACACTATTTCTACCTTTTCTTCAGGTTTTAGCTTAAAATCCTTTGCCTTGGTTGAGAAATTAACCTGTGATAGTTGAAAGCTATTGTCTGTGCCCAAAACAAAAGGTGGTAAGGAATTATCTGACCTTAATTCAATCAAATTGCCAGAACTATCTTTAAATTTTTTTAATTCAATTAAGGATATAGACGCGCCTTTTGTTGAAAAAAGAACCTTCATGACCGAATTTTCAATAAAAATTGTTTTTTCTGTGGTGCTTTGAATAACCTTTATTTGTTTTTGTTCAGATTTTGAAATATTACCATCAGGCTTATTAAGATTTTTATTGACTAAATCATTTTTTTGAGAGTTTTCTTTTGTAGAGTTATTCGTAGAGGTTACAGGTGTTTGAGCTTGCTCATTAGGAAAGTATTGAGTATACATATACTGATAAACGATAATGATGGCTATTGATAAGACAATAGCAATAAGTAAATTTCTATCCATAAATATTTATCCCTTCTTAAACAAATTATTTCACTGGATCATAACCACCTTTACTTAAGGGGTTACATCTCAATATTCTCAATAAACTCAAAAAAGTGCCTCTTATAAAACCATACCTTTTGTATGCAAGCATTGAATATTCTGAACAACTTGGGACAAATTTACAAACTTGAGGTGTCAATGGAGATATAAAGTATTGGTAAGCTCTAATAACAAAAATAGCAATTATTTTCACAATATACTATGGTATTAGTTTTTTCCTTCCCTTAGCCCGTCTTCTACTAATAACCTTTCTCCCAGACTTTGTTGATGTCCTCTCAAGAAAACCGTGAGTCCTTTTTCTTTTTAATTTATGCGGGTGATAGGTTGTATATGTTCCTCCCATTTTCTATATCCTCCTAAAAAAATTGAACCTTTATTATATTTATTTGATTGACTCTAAGTCAACCTGTTTATTTTTAATTAATTAATGCACAATATATTATTACTATGGATGATTTGAAATACAATTTAATCGAGGAACTCTCAAAACTTACAGGTATTGTAAGTGAATATTGGGATATATTTGGTAAAAAATATATTGCCTCTATAGAAAGCAAGGGCAAGATTTTATCTGCCATGGGTTTTAACATTAATTCCCCTGAATCAATAATTGAGGAGATTAAAAGGCTAAAAAAACTCCCGTGGACAAGATTTATTGACAATGTTTATGTTGTTGATGAACAGCCTTTTGTGATTCATGTTTTTTTAAATTTAGAAAGAGAAAAGGAGCAATCATTAAAGGTAACTTGGCGTTTGGCTTCAACTAACCCTAATGGTTTAAGGGTTAAATATGAAGCCGTTCATCTTAATATTGTTGAGGAGAGATTTATTGACAGCAAAAGATATATCAAGATTGCCTTGCCATTTAGTTTACCAAAGGGTATTGAGAGATTTGATTTAGGTTATTATGATTTGACTGTAAATGCCCAAATAGGTGAAGACATAATTTCTGCAAGGAGTAAAGTAATTATTTGTCCTAAAGAGTGTTATTTACCCCCTGAAATAGAGGAGAAAAAATTATGGGGTCTTTCTGTAAATTTATACTCCCTTAAATCAAGCAATAATATGGGTATCGGAGATTTGGGAGACTTAACATATTGTATTCAAGAGGTTAAAAAGGCAGGTGGTTCTTTTGTAGGGATAAATCCCCTTCATGCAATTACTAATCAAAGACCTTATGGAATTAGCCCTTATTCACCTATTTCAAAATTTTACAGAAATTTTATATACATAAATCTCAAAGAAGTAGAGGGTTTTGATGAGGATAAGTTATCAAGGGACTTACAAAAAAGGATCAAAGAGATAATAAAAGACCAATATATTAATTACGAAGCCATTGCTGAGATTAAATTGATCATTCTTAAGGAGCTTTTTGATCTTTTTTACAAAAACGAATATAACAAAAAGACCCCTTTAGCACAGGAATTTAATGACTTTATTATTAAAGAAGGTGAACATTTAATAAATTTTGCATTATATTGTGCTATCGCTGATCATGAGGGCAAAAAGGCAAATAAACCATTATATTCCTGGAGACAATGGGATATGAAATTTCACAGCCCTTTCTCTGAAGGTTCATTAGAGTTTAAAAAGAGGCATATCAAGACTGTTCTTTTTTATTGCTACCTTCAATGGTTGATTGAGAGGCAGTTTAAAGAAATTATTAAGACTTCTCATCCTATGCCTATCGGAATTTATAATGATTTGGCAGTTGGTTCAATTAGAGATGGTAGTGATGAGTGGGTTTATCAGGAAGTATTTGTCTCTGATGTTAATGCTGGTGCTCCCCCTGATGATTTCAATACAGAGGGTCAAGATTGGGGATTTCCCCCTTTATCACCAATAAAATTAAGGGAATCTGCATATGAGCCATTAATATGGTCTCTTAAAAAAAACATGAATAATGCAGGTGCCCTTAGGATTGACCATGCCCTTGGATTATTCAGGATGTTCTGGGTGCCTCTTGGAAGCAAGGCGTCTGAAGGTATATATGTTGAATATCCCTATGAAGAGATACTTAAGATAATAGCCCTTGAAAGTCATCTTAACAAAACAATTATTATTGCTGAAGACCTCGGAACTGTTACAGATAGGGCAAGAGAAGCCTTAAGTAGATATAAGATGCTCTCTTATAGACTTTTATATTTTCAAAGGAAATACCCAGACCCTGCTTTTGTATTACCTGAAGAATATCCACCACTTGCCCTTTGCACTGTTACGACTCATGATTTACCTACTATCAAGGGTTTTTGGCAAGGCATTGATATTAACTTAAGGAAGGACTTATCTTTCTTTAAAAACGATCAGGATTATCAACTTCTTTTAAGGGAACGACAGAGGGATAAGGAATTACTATTAAAGGTGATAAGTCATTTGGGTATAATTGATTTTGATTTACAAAGGGAGATTGATTTATCACTTATACATGCAATCTATGAATTTCTTGCAAAGTCAAAATCTATGTTACTTGCAGTAAATCTTGATGATTTAATGGAGACAACGAATCAACAAAATATGCCTGGGACTGTAGAGGAATATCCCTGTTGGAAGCAAAAAACACCTAAATTCATTGAA
>DUZI01000184.1 GCA_013349595.1 Nitrospirota bacterium | reverse complement strand
TAGATAGACTTACAAAGAGAGACCTTGATAATTTCTTAAAGGTTTACAAAGACTCTATCTTTGAGATTAACCCAGAATTGTCATTAGAGTTTTAATGGAAAATGTGCAGGCAAAAGAAAAAACTTCGCCTTACCCCATAATCCCAGCATTGTCTTCTTATCATAGCCATGCAAAGCTTCAAAATATGTCTATTTCCATCTTTTATGATACGCCCGCCAGCAGCAAAAATCTTGTATCTCATTGTTTTCAGGGTTGGCTGAACCTTGTTGCATACTGCCGCCTGTCTAAACAAACTCATCAGGTTATAGACTATCATTATGAAATTCATCACTGCTTCGGTAGCGCTAAAGCTTTGCATATTAAATCTATCAGCACCAAAATCATACTTCAGTTCCTTAATCCTGTTCTCAGCATCTGCTCGTATGATGCTTAAATATACCTTAAAATAGAGCGATAGGAAGGGCTATTTCATGATTTTTATAATCGACAATTTTTTTATTTATAATTTTGATTTATACATTTAAAACAATGCCTTATGACAAAGCCCCCGTAGGAACTTTTTTTATAAGGTGTCGTATAAAAATTCCTCACCAGCCCTTCCTATCTTACTTGCTGATTTTACTAAGCTCTTTAGTTCTATCGCTGATTTTGGGATATACTCTGATGACAAAAACCGCTGTCAGCCCTCAATAATCTTCTTATCTACCAACTTATTATCCTCCAGAAATCCTTCAAAATTATTGCATCACCCAAGCGCAGCCAACAATTAGCCACCATCATGCAGCAATCTGCTACAAAATAGGATGATGTGACTTGCACCCCAGTTTATGTGAATTGTATCCCCGCTTCGTTCCGTTCTGCTGTCCATAATGACTTATAACCGTAGAGTCCAACTCCAACGTAAAATTGTTAAAATACAGCTACTAAAAATTGCTCTAACAGCTGATATGGTGAATATCCCCTATTTGACCCCTGTGCAGGCAGTTCAACTCCTCTTAAGGCATCATTAAATCCTATCTTTTGAAGCATTCTGCTCATCAATGCCACCATCACCCCAAGGGGTTGTTTCTTTGTCGCTAAAACTATGTTCAAGTTTTTTTTACCATATAAGTTTTCCTTACTTTTATTTTGTTAAAATTTGAGTTATATGTTTTTTCTTTTACTTCATTATTTTCAATGACTTATATGCAATAAGTTCTAATGGCGTCATTAGAAATATTTACTAAATGACAATTCTGAGTTTATTGACCTGCTATAAATTTTTAAAAGAAAAAATACGGCTTTCTTACATTAACGGTTGCAAAGTAATATTGATTTTATTATCTCATTTCAGATACTAACATTGAACAGTTAGGGCAGTTGTTAAAATCAAATTCAATGGCACATCCACAATTAGAACACCACAATACCAGCTCAACTTCCTTACTGCCTGGCTGTGGCAATATGATTTGATGAGACTGTTGAAGATTATTTGGGAAATAGTCAATAGCCATTTTACACCAAGGGCACTTTTCAAGGTGATTTGAATAAACATGGTACCTATTTGACTTGCATTCCTTAAGATTATCAATTTCTTTTGCTAAAGCATCAAGCCATTGCTTTGCAGTTGGTCTCTCAAAGGGGTCCTTATGGCCATCAACAAAAGCCTTTCGAAATAGGATTCTCAAACCCTCTGAAATTATCTCATACTTAGGAGCATAGTCAGGTGGTCTAACAGGTGTGCCTTTTTCATAAGGAAATAGACCCTTTAAAAGCTTTCCTTCCGTCGAAGGGGTGTTATTTACCTCATCACCCTTTGACTGATATGGATGGACTCCCATCATCAGAAACTTAAAAATCATTATTGAAAGGGCAAATCTGTCTGCATAAATCCTGTCAATGTCTCTTTCTTTGAAGTTTATAGAGTGAAGTTCAGGGGGGAGGAATTCTCCTGTCCCAACCCTTGTGTAGTAAATTTTGTCATTATCCTTATCTCTTATTTGAAAGGAATCGCAATCAACGAGTGTTATTAGTGCGTTAGGAGAGACAAGTATATTATTCTCTCTAAGATCTCCTACACAATGCCCTCTTTGATGTACTGCCAACACAGCATTACAAATATTGAACGCTGAAGTCATTAAGTATTTCCATGTAAAAGTCCCGCCAAATTCCCTAATCCTATCAGTAGGGTCATAATACAAATGACTTTCTCGAAAAATCTTTTTATCAATGTAAGGCATGGTATAACCTGCAAACTTTGTCTTAGTATTATCAAAAAAAACAACCTCAATGGGCCATGCAATCGAGCGATAACCAATAATTGACCAAGTAGGGTCATCAGGGACATTTGTGGTCATAGCTAATACTTTTTCTATAAGCTCTTCTGTGATGACCTTTTCATAGAAAATCTTGGCACAGTTATAATGATTACCCTTTATTGAGTAAATCTTGCCCTCACCACCTGACTTTCCAGTATCTGATAATTGCAATCTTTGTCCTTCTTTTGTATAAATCGTTAAACCTTCCACATTAAATAACCCCAATAACTAAAGTCTTGTCATCCTCAAAATATTCACTCATCTTTTTAGACATTAAAAATTCTTCAAGCTCTTTATTGGCTTGTTCAATGTGATTAATCTTTGTTGCAAAGTCAAAAACAGGTCTGAAAAATCCCTCAAACGGCTCATAACCAATCTCTGTCTTCTTTAAAGCTGCCCTTTGACAGCCGTCTGTAAAAACTGATACAAAATCTACAGGGTTATTAATACTCTCAAAGATTAATCCATCAAGATAATCTTCCGTTGTGATAGGCATCACCTCATTGACATATTCAAAATTCAGTGAACAGGTAAGGATTTTCAATTGTCCATTTATTTGCACCACTACTGCGCCATCTCCTACTTGGGCCGAATGGATACCTCTTTTATCAAAGGCTACTGTTATAAGGGTTGTTGCAAGATTTGATAGATTTAAACCCTCCTGTTCAGCAATTTCAATCAGTGCATATCTTGAGAATTCAATCATTTTGATAGGTATATCAGCTAAGGAAGTATTATTGACTTCGAGCAACTTTATTGCGGTCTCAATAGCTTTTTCAACAGCCTTTTGAGCACCTATATGAGATAAAAAAGCACTGCCAAGACCATCAGCCACTGCTATTAAACCATAGTTATCTTTATGGATTAAATATTTACATGCATCTTGGCAAGGCAGTCCCTCTTTTAAGTGTAAATAACCTGCTACAGATACACCAAGCAAGTATGGTTTTTTAGGAAACAAGCCCTTTTTTATGAAGTCTCAATCTCACCCCAACCATTTGGACCTGTTGGGGTATCAAGGGTAACAACATCTCCTACCTTTGAGGTTGAGGTCTTACGAGTGCTTCGTGAAAGCCATGTAAACATCTCTCTGAATTTATCTTTTTTTAGTTTTAAAGGAAGACGAGTGTGAGGAGTAAGTTCCTTTAGTATTTGCATGTTTGCTGGCTCTACACCTACAACAAAAAAAAGAAATCTTTTCTCTGCCTCTCCAGTATGAATCCTGCTAATTAATGCCTTCCATTGAGAATCAGACGGTTTCATGTCTGTAGGTTCTCCATCAGTAATCATAAATATCCATGGTCTATAATAATCAATACCTTTTGACCTGTATTCAGCCTTTCTTTGTTCAATCTTGTCTATTGCCAAATTTAAGGCATAACCCATTGGGGTCAAGCCTGATGCTTCAAAATTAAGCTCAGGTAAGGTATCAACAGAAGTAAAATCACTGACAACTTTCACATCTTCCCCAAAGGTTATGATGGCAAGGTCAACCCTCTTGCGAGCTAAATCATCTTGTAAAAGGTCATCTTTAAAGACCTGAAACCCTTCATTGAGTTGTTTAATTTTATCTCCTTGCATAGAACCTGATACATCAAGTAATAAAAGTGTTGCACAATGAGGATGTTGTGGATTGGCTATCTCCACTTCGTTTAAGACAGACACAGTTTTTCCCTCCTAAGATGTAATTTGATAATACAAAAGTTTGTTATTATAACACTGAAAAGAGAAATTTAGGTTTAATTAATTACCTTCCTTAAAATAGCGCTTAGTAAGGGCTGTTTCAGGATTTTTATAATCGACAATTTTGCTTTATTCTTTTTTTATTACTTAATCTGAAAAACCCAAGACATTTTTAAGCATAATCCCCTTTGGAACAGCCATTATCATCATTGGCGCAAACTTCCAGTGTGATTTGCCTTCAAG
>DUZI01000316.1 GCA_013349595.1 Nitrospirota bacterium | reverse complement strand
AGATTATTGGCATCCATAACATCAATACTATTTGCCAAACCATGCTCAAATTGCCTTGACACCGCATTATAATTATCCCTCGCAAAGGTTACCTGATCTTGAATTGATTTTAATGAATCCCGATTAGTCAGAAAATCAAGGTAAGCCCTTTGGACATCAATCAACACTGATTTTTTGGTATCTTCAACTAATAGATTTGCCTGTCTGCCCTTTGCCTCTGCCTCCCTTACCTCAGCCCTTCTCATGCCACCTTCTATGAGAGGGAAATTTACCCTGATTGCACCATATAAAGTCTCTTTAACCATAGATACTGATTCAGGATCCATTCCAGCCTTTGTATAGGCACCCTCAAGAGAGATAGATGGATAGTAGGCGGTCTCTGCAATCTTTATCTGACGCTCAGTCATCCTCTTCTGAAGTAAAGCGGATTGCAACTCTGACCTGTTTAGTAAAGCTTGTGATTGCAATAAATGGAGCCCTTCATTTGATAGTTTTAAGATCTCTTCAGATTCCTCTGACTCTACGGTCTTTAATTCATATTCAGAGGTAATGCCTACAAGTCTGCTCAAAAAAGCCTTAGATAATTTCAGATTGTTTTCTGCCTTGATAAGTTCAGTCCTTGCGCCTGATAGCTCTGCTTCTGCCCTTAATAGTGCTGTCTTTGTAATCTCACCAACTTTGAGTCTTATCTCGGCTGCCCTTTTGTGCTTTTCAAGTCTTTCAAGATTAGATTTGGCAATCTGAACATATCTCTGAGCCTTTAGGGCATCATAAAAGGCATTTGCAACATTTAAAAGATAATCATTGGAGATTGATAAACTATCAAAACGAGTTTTAGCCAAGTTCTCTTTTGATAAATCGTATAATTTAAACTCCTTGCCTGCAATTGAATAGGTTTGGTCAAGTCTTAAACCGTAAGAATAGGCTCTATCAGCCTGAATCACCGTTGAACCAAGGGAATATTTTGCCTCAGAGTATTTAGTAAAACCTCCAAATACAGACAATTTTGGAATTAGATTTGAATAAGCCTTGTCTTTACCAAACTCAGCAATCAAGACATCTTCTTCAGAAATCTTGAGCCTTTCTGCTTTTTGTATAGCCATAGAAAAGACATCATTGATTGTATAAACTTCAGATGAATAAGCATCAAAGACCAGCGTAAACATAGATAAAATAAACATAAAACAAAGCATCTTCACATTCATGGTTTCATAGTCCCCCTTGAAAATATTTCTATAAAATCTTTTAGTATTGTCTCCTCGTCTTCTTGTCTATACATTGACCGCATAAGTAATTCCTGCATATTAAAAAAAGAAAAGATTAATCCTAAAAAACCCCTTGCTGCATGAAAGGTATCAAAGTCTCTTAAAATACCTCTTTTTTGTAAATCCTTAAGGTGTTCAGAAAATGAATTTAAAATACCATCTATCATGGAATGATAAGCCTTATGTAGCTTTTCGGGGTATCTTTGCATCTCCGATTGGACTATCTTTATGATGTCCTTTCTTTTCTTTAATGTCTTATAAAAACTTTTTGCAACAATTAGCAATCCTTCTTCATAGGGCAAATCTCTTATTTCATGAATTATTTCTTCAAGCTCAGGTAAGAATGAATAGTCCTTAAGCACCTGTTCAAAAAGATTTTCCTTGTTTAAAAAATGTCTAAATAGTGTAAGCTCAGCAACCCCTGCAGAATCTGCAATCTCCCTTGTAGTCGCACCAATAAAGCCCTTTTCTGAGAAAAGCCTTAAGGCAGAATCCAGTATTTTTGTCTTTGTATCGGTAACCGCCATAGTAAGTAAGCACTTACTTTAAATGATTAGTATTTTTTTGTCAAGAAATTTTTGTGGTTGTGTTACAGTAATTGTATCTTTACCTTGATATTTATTAGATTGCAGTGAGTTAGTCGCCAGTGAATTAGTGAATTAGGAAACGACATGGATCAGTAGCAAGTGAGTTAGTGAATTAGAAAAAGACAGGAAGTGCGGAAGGATAATTCCCCCTTAAGAAAGGGGGTTAGGGGGTTGTCACTTCTAACTCACTAACTCACTGGCGACTAATCCCTGCCGTTTGCTCTTCTGCACTTTCATGAATTGCCCCTACACCATTACATAATGTTAAAATAACATCCATCATGAAAAAGAAACTCCCAATTGGCATCAGCAATCTCAAAAAGATAATCACTGAAGGATATGTCTATGTTGATAAAACAAGATATGTCTGTGAACTTGTCAACACAGGTGTTTACTACTTCCTCTCCCGCCCTCGTAGATTTGGAAAATCCTTATTTGTTGACACACTAAAAGAGGCTTTTGATGGAAACAAAGATTTATTTCAAGGTCTTTATATTTACGACAAATGGGATTGGTCAGTTAAATATCCTGTGATAAATATAAACTTTGCAGAGGGAGTACTAAAAAGTAGAGAAAAATTGGACAAGAGGATAATAGACATATTAAGGGTAAATCAAAAGAGACTTGGGATACAGTGCATAGAGATAGATGATGTAACATCCTGTTTTATAGAATTGATAGATAATGCAAAAGAAAAATATGGACAAAATGTAGTAATCCTCATAGACGAATATGACAAGCCAATATTAGACAACATCACTGAACCAGAGATAGCGAAGGAGATGAGAGAGGGATTAAAGAATCTTTATTCAGTGATTAAAGGGCAAGATGCAAATATCAAGTTTGTCTTTCTAACAGGGGTAAGTAAATTTAGCAAGATATCGATATTTTCAGGTTTAAATAATTTAAGAGATATAACCATAGATGCAAATTATTCATCAATTTGTGGTTACACTGAAGATGAATTAACAATAGCATTTGAAGAACATTTAAAAGATAAAGACTTCAATCAGATAAGGCACTGGTATAACGGTTACAGTTGGACAGGTGTTGAGAGGGTATATAATCCATTTAGCATAATTAACTATTTACAGACAGGTGTATTTAGGAACTACTGGTTTGAAAGTGGAACGCCAACATTTCTCATTGAACTGCTAAAGCAAAGGAGATATTATATTCCTCAAATTGAAAATATAGAAGCAGGGGAATCACTGATTGGTAGTTTTGATGTTGATTTCATTGAGCCAGAGAACCTGTTATTTCAGAGTGGTTATCTTACTATAATAAGCACACGCACAATAGTTGGTAATATAATCTATAAACTAACCTATCCAAACTTTGAAGTAAAGACATCTCTACTTGACTATATATTGAAGCACTATTCAGTAGTTTTTTCTGATGTAGTAAGAAGAAGGATAAGACTTTATGAAGAGTTAGAGAGATGTAACGTAGATGCAATAAGAGAGATAATCCAATCACACTTTGCCTCAATACCACATCATTGGTATAAGAAAAATGACATAGAGGAATATGAGGGATTTTATAGTAGTGTATTTTACAGTTATTTTGCCTCATTGGGATTGAATGTAAGACCTGAAGATATAACGAATCATGGAAATATAGACATGACGGTAGTGATGAATCATGCAGTATTTATCTTTGAATTTAAGGTAATAGAGAGGGAAAATGAAGCAAGCACAGGCTTACAACAAATCAAAGATATGAATTATGCAGAAAAATACAAGGGATTTAATCTGCCGATATACTTAATAGTGATTGATTTTGACAAGAGGACAAGGAATGTAAGTAGCTTTCAGTGGGAAAGATATTAGTGCGGAAAAGCAAAAGTTCAGAAGTGCGGAAGTAAAATTCCATCCTTTAAAAATAGTGTATTTATCCACTTACCACCTTATCCCTCAATCCTAAATTCTTATACCTCTGCGTTTTTCTATTAACGATTTTTTAGGGGATTTAATTGTTGTAATAGTTCATAAACAGACATTTTCACATTGATATTACAGAAATTATTGTAGCTATTTTGAGAATATTGTTTTGTAGAAAAAAATAAACTAAATTTAAGCCGATAGAGATAGTTTGTTTACTTCTTCTGATTTGCTATTATTTGAAGGGTTAATATTTATATTCACATTAATGCTTGTCATCTTCATATCAAAAGAGATACTTTCCTGCTGTTCAATATGATAACCACCTTTTCCAGAAATCTTAATAACCTCATTACCACCTTGTTCTTTATTCATCTGTTTTGAGAGTTTCATAAGTAACATGAGTTCTATAATGAGTTTCCTAAACTCTTCATTACCAGCCAAAGCATCCATCGCCTCTTTATCAAGCTCAAGGGAGACAGATTTGCCCTT
>DUZI01000213.1 GCA_013349595.1 Nitrospirota bacterium | reverse complement strand
TCCTTATTTAAAGTAATGAATGTAAATTGATTGTTAAATGGATAAATGGACTACTAAAATAGCATAGTCTTTTAAATTTGCTCAAATTGATATTAATTGTCCTAATTTTTCTTCCCAAAATCGGCGATAGAACTTAAAAGCTTAATAAAATCAGCAAGTAAGATAGGAAGTGCTGGTGAGGGATTTTTATACGACACCTTATAAAAAAAAGTTCCTCGGGCTTTGTCATAAGGCATTGTTTTATATGTATAAATCAAAATTATAAATAAAACTTGTCGATTATAAAAATCCTGAAACAGCCCTTCCTAAGCGCTATTTTAGGGTGGGCCACTTGCCTTGATTTTTAATGCATACATCATATAGTATTAATACTTGACTTTCGGGGCGTAGCGCAGCGGCTAGCGCACCTGCCTTGGGAGCAGGGGGCCGGAGGTTCGAATCCTCTCGCCCCGATAATTCATTCAATCTATTTCAATTAAACTTACCGGAGGCAAGATGCAATACAGCAAACTCCTTATTCCAACTTTACGAGAAACCCCTTCAGAGGCAGAATCAATAAGTCATATCTTAATGCTTAGGGCGGGCTACATCAGACAACTTGCATCAGGACTTTATATTTATCTTCCCCTTGCATGGCGGGTAATAAATAAAATAAACAAGATTATCAAAGAGGAGATGGATGCCATTGGTGCACAGGAGTTATCTATGCCTGTTCTTCATCCTGCAGAAATATGGCAACAAACAGGCCGATGGTATGAAATTAGTGATGAGATGTTTAGACTTAAAGACAGAACAGGCAGAGATATGTGTCTTGCTATGACACATGAAGAGGTTATGACATGGCTTGCCTCGAGGGAGATTCGTTCTTACAGAGATTTGCCTCAGAGCTGGTATCAGTTTCAAACCAAGATGAGAGATGAGACAAGACCTAAAAGCGGTGTTTTAAGGACAAGAGAATTTATAATGAAGGATAGTTATAGCTTTGATGCTGACGAAAAAGGTCTTGATATTAGCTATGAAAATCACGCCCGTGCCTATCATAAAATCTTTACTCGTTGCGGACTTCACTATTATCAAGTAGAATCAGACCCTGGAATGATGGGAGGCAATGTCTCACACGAGTTTATGGCTCCAAGCACTGCAGGAGAAGATGAGATTATTTTGTGTAAAAATTGTGGCTACACAGCTAATATTGAGGTTGCTCAGTCTTTACCAGATTCAGGTTTAAATGAAGAGTTTGAATTTGAGGAGGTCTATACACCAAACCAAAGGACTGTCCAAGAGGTAGCAGAATTTCTCAATGTTTCAACAAAAGGTTTTATTAAAAGCCTTCTCTACATTTCAGATTCAAAGCCAGTATTAGCCCTTGTGAGAGGTGATCAGGAAGTTCATGAAAAAAAACTGTCAAAGATCCTTAAATCGCCTGTAAGACCTGCCAATAAGGAAGAGGTTTTTAGCATATTAAATGTAGAAGCCGGTTTCATTGGTCCAGTAGGGCACAGTATAACTATCATTGCCGATGAGATTTTATCAAAAGGTTGTTGCATAAGCGGGGCAAACAAAAAGGATTATCATATAAAAGGTATCGTACCTAATAAACACTTTACTGCCAATTGGCAAGATATCCATGTTGCTAAATCTGGAGACCTTTGTATCCATTGTAAATCAGTCCTTCAATCAGAGAGGGTAATTGAAGTGGGTAATATTTTTAAGCTTGGGACAAAGTATTCTTTGCCTTTGAAGGCATTTTACTTGAATCAAGAGGGAGCAGAAATCCCTATCGTAATGGGCAGCTATGGGATTGGTCCTGCAAGGATTGCTGCCTCCGCCATTGAACAAAATCATGACAAAGATGGAATCATTTGGCCCTCCTCAATAGCACCCTTTGATTTACATATAATTCCATTAAATCTTAAAGATATTAATACACAGAAGATTGCTTACAACATTTACAATAGTCTTATATCATCTGGTTTTGATGTATTGATTGACGATAGAGATGAGCGACCGGGAGTGAAATTTAAAGATGCAGATTTAATTGGTATTCCTTATCAGTTAATCGTTGGCGAGAAGGCTTTAAAACAAGGTTTCATTGAACTTAAGAGCAGAAAGACAAAAGAAGTTACCAAAATTGACTTAGAAAATCCTTTTGAAAAGATTATTGGCTTGTTAAAGTCGTAAAATGAAATTAGCCTGTATTGATGTTGGCTCAAATACAGTAAGGTTACTTATAAGTGAAGTTAATAACAGGGGCAAACTAAAAAGGCTTAATACAAAAAGGGTAGTAACACATCTTGGAAGTGCTCTTTCAGAGACCAAGGCCTTAAATATAACTGGTAAAAACCTTACAGTAAAGGCACTCTCTAAATTTATTGACCTGTCAAAAAAATACAATGTGAGTCATATTTATGCAGTCGGCACAAGTGCGCTAAGAGAATCTAAAGACGGACAGGAATTTGTTGATACCATAAGAAAACTTTTAGACATTAATATAGAAATAATATCTGGACAAAGGGAAGCACAACTTACCTATGAGGGAATTAAGGCATCTTTGGACAATGTTGACCATACCTTAATCCTGGACATTGGTGGAGGCAGCACGGAATGTGTATATATGGAAGGGGAAAAAATAATGCACACTAGCATACCAATTGGTGCAATCAAACTTTACGATTTATTCATAAAAAAAGACCCTCCTTCTAAGGAGGAGATTATTGATGCAAAAACATATGTCCTTACCAAACTATCAAATAGTAAGTTAGCCATTGATAAACCTTTTAAAAAAGAATTATTGGCAACTGGTGGGACTGCTACCACATTGGCAACTATTGACCTTGAGATTAACAGATATAATGGTCAAAAGGTTCATCTTCACAGGCTTACAAGGCAAAGGGTTCTTCATATTTTTAAGCAATTAATTAATACACCCTTTAAGGAAAGATTAAAATTGAAAGGGCTTGAAAAAAAGAGGGCAAAGATAATTATCACTGGTCTTTTAATATTGATTGAGATTATGGATTTTACAAAATCCAAGGCCCTTACAATTAGTGATTATGGATTACTTGAAGGACTGATGTTTGAAAAATCATTAGAGGCTAATTCCTTTTCTACACACCGAACATAATCAAGTTTGAGAAATCTTGTGCAACCGTTACAGGAAATACAATCTGCCTTTTCTTTGCCCTCCATAAACTTATTAGGCAAATTAGGTTCTCTAATCAAAGCCCTTGACATACTTACAGCATCTGCATAACCGTCAGTAATCATTTTTTCTGCAACATTTTTTGACTTTATACCCCCAACAAGTATAATTGGGATTGATAGTTCTGATTTAAATCTAATGGAATATTCCTTAAAATAAGCCTCTTTTCCCTCGCTATCTATCTTTGCCCTTATGACCGATCCCTTAGATTCATACATCCCTCCGCTTACCTCTATGGCATTTATTCCAAGATATTGAAGCCTCTTTCCAATCCTTAAACTCTCATCTATCTTTAATCCCTTAGGGAGAAAGTCATCGCCATTTAATTTTATAAAGATAGGGAAGCCATCCCCAACTTCTGACCTTGTAGCCTTATAAAGTTCTTCAACAAAGTGAAATCTCCTCTCTTCATCACCACCCCAATAATCATCTCTCTGATTAGTATGAGGAGAGAGGAAACTACTAATAAGATACCCATGGGCGCCGTGCAATTGTATAGCATCAAAACCAGCAATCATTGCCCTTCGGGCCGAATTGGAAAAGGCATAAATTATCTGCCAAATCTCATCATCAGTCATAGCCCGTGGGGTCACATTGATTGATGGGTCATAAACACTTGAAGGTGCAATAGCCTCTTTACCTGCCAATAAAAAGGGAAAGCATTGTCTGCCGCCATGAACAAGTTGGATAGCTATCTTTGCACCAAAAGAACGAACCTTATCAACGAGTCTTTTTAATCCATCAATGTAAAAATCATTGTGGATACATATTTGTTTCGGTGCAGAATATCCAGATATGTCAACAAGGGCATTACCAGTTATGATAAGCCCTGCCCCACCTAAAGCTAATTGTTTATAAAAATCAATCAATTGGTCAGTTACAAAGCCATCCTCATCTGCCATCTTTTCGTAGGTAGCAGAGCGGATAATCCTATTTTTGACCTCTAAGGTGCCTATTTTTAATGGTTCAAACAGTCTCATTTATCTCACATACCTCCTTCCATTGACAGGAAAAACAGTATCTCTTTTTCCATGAATTTATTATCTTTGGTAT
>DUZI01000126.1 GCA_013349595.1 Nitrospirota bacterium | reverse complement strand
ACTGTCTTAAGGAACATGGCTTATTACACTCAATAAGTAAGTATAAGTCAATTAATAAGTGTGTATAATATAAAATAAGTTAGACAACAAATATGGAGCGTACACTAATATTATCAATGGTCTGTCATATGGTTAAAGACAAAAATTGGAAGATTCTGATAAAGTCAGGAAAGAATCTTAATGGCGGTCTTTAGGATTTTTTTGATAATGACCCTTCTGGGGTAGATATTGTATTGATTTCTGAAAGGCTACATTGAAAGAGGGGAATTACAGATACATTTGCTTACATTAAATTGTCAAAAATATCTCACAGAGGGTAAATAAATTGTCTGACTATTTTATTGGAGGAACTTTTAATCTCATCAGCCGTTCCTACCTCAGCTATTGTGCCTTCATAGAGCATTGCAATCTTATGTGCTACATCAAAGATTTCAGGTATTTCGTGGCTTATAATAATCCCAGTGAAATTGTATTTTCTGTGTGTGTCAATGATTAATTTGTGAATTGTTCTCAACATTATGGGGTCAAGTCCTGTGGTTGGTTCATCAAAGAGCACTAATTCTGGCTCTGTAATTAAAGCCCTTGCAAGGGCAACCCTCTTTTTCATACCTCCACTTATCTCTGCGGGATATTTGTCTTCAATGTCAGTCAATCCTACATCGTGAAGTGCCTCTTTGACCTTTTCTTTAATAACATTATTTAATAATTTGGTCTTTTCTTTTAAAGGGAAGGCAATGTTTTCATAAATAGTCATAGAATCAAAGAGGGCACCACCCTGAAATAACACCCCACATCTGCTTCTAATCCTGTCAAGTTCCTTACCCTTTGCCCTTGATATGTCTTCTCCATTTATAAAAACACTTCCACTATCAGGTTTGATAATGCCCATGATATGTTTTAGCAACACGCTTTTACCGCCACCACTCCTGCCAATGATTGCTACTATCTCTTTATCATTGATAGTTAAAGACAGATTCCTCAAGACTTTAAGATTGCCAAAGGATTTGTTTAATTCTTTTATTTCTATCATAGTTTAAAGGAAAAGTGAGCCTATAAAGTAATCCCAAATTAGTATTAAGATTGAGGACAATACTACTGCCTCTGTAGTCGCCTTGCTTACCCCTTCTGCACCATAACCAGTATTGAAACCTTTATAGCTACATATCCATGATACAATAAGACCAAAGCTAAGTGATTTGTAAAAACCTATCATTACATCCTGCATATCAACAAAGGTGTCAATTTGTGAAAAATATGTCCCCTCACTCAAACCAAGCAGCTTGACTGATATTAAATACCCACCAAATATGCCAATAAAATTAAAAATTGCTGATAATAAAGGAAATGTAATTAATGCTGCAAAAATATTTGGGACAATGATGTATCTAAATGGATTAAGTGCCATAGACTCAAGGGCATCAATTTGTTCTGTAATCCTCATTATACCAATTTCTGCAGATAGGGCAGAGCCAGCCCTACCAGTAATCATGAGGGCAGATAAGACAGGTCCTAATTCTCTAATTAGGCTTAATGCTATGGCAGGACCAAGCAATGCCTCAGAGCCAAACTTTCTAAGTGTGTAATATAGTTGAAGGGCAAGTACCATTCCTGTGAATGCGCCTGTAAGGGCAATTACGAGGAGTGATTTTGAGCCGAAGAATCTGATTTGTTTGATGAGGAGTCTTAATTTAAAAGGTCTTTCAAAGGTGTAGTAGAAGGCATTTAGGATAAAAAGTCCCATCCTCCCTAATTCCCTTACATGTTTAAGACCCCATCTACCTAATCTTCTTATAAAGTGAGCAATCATTTTTTTCTAATTGTTATCTTTTCTGTGGTGAAATAATATTCAAGGAACATGTTGAGTTTTTCCTTAAGATCTTCTAATTCATTTTTACAGATATCTTTATAAAGTTTCTTTGAGATTGAAATAAATGTCTTTAGTATATGTGGGTCAAAAAAATTATCTCCACCCTTTTCAAGTATATCTATAGATTTATCATAAGAAAAGGCTTTTTTATATGGACGGTGACTAGTAAGGGCATCAAATACATCAGCGATAGAGAAAATTCTTGCGTTCAATGGTATGTCTTCCCCTTTAAGACCTTTAAGATAGCCTGAACCATCAAATCTCTCATGGTGATATTGAACGACATCAAGGGCATCAATGAGCCAGTCATAACCCTTTACTACCTCAGCACCATGACTGACATGGGTTTTCATAATTTCAAATTCATAAGGGGTGAGTTTTGAAGGTTTTAACAAGATGTTATCACTTATTGCAATCTTACCAAGGTCATGTAAAAAGGCGCCTTTTATCAATCCTCTTACTGTATTATCATCCAGTTGAAGCTCTTGTGCTATTTGAATTGAGTACACTGTAACCCTGTAGTTATGGCTACTTGTGTCACTGTCTCTTTTGGCAATGAGATTCCCGAGGGTCTCAAGCATTCCTATATTAGCCTTAAAGAGTTGAAAGGTTATTTCCTGAAGGTTTTTATTCTTAATCTTCAGTTCCTCAATTAGCCTTTCAAGCCTTTGTTCCCTTGCCTCAACCTGGACAAGCATCATACCAAAGGACTCTGCAAGCCTTGATATTTCACCAGGGTAACGAGAGGAATCTGTAAGTTCAAAAATACTATTAGTCTCTTGATAATTACCCTTTGCTGCCTCTTCTGTAAGAGATATAAGTAGTCTTATTAGATTATTGTCTATCATTATTTTAGCCTTACACTTATGGTATCTCCTTTTTTAAGTTTAGTTAGATTTGCACAATTACCTTCATAAAAAAACAATTCTAAATAACCTGAACTATTTATGAGGCAAGAAATCCCCTTATTTTTTGCTTCTTTATAGGTGCTTACAGGTTTAATTTCTTTATTATTAATTATGATCACAAAATTTCTATCTTTTAATAATTCCTCATCAATATTTGTAAACAAATTACCAAAGTTATCTATATGTTGGATATGACCTATTATCATATCACATGATTTGTTTGGTAGTTCTATATTAAGTTTTGCAAGATTATCGAGAGGTTTCCCAAATTCAAATATGGATATCCCCTTTGATAGCCATGCTGAGACAGGTGCAAAAATGTCTCTACCATGAAAGGTATTGCTAATTTTTGGGTTAAAATATTTTCTATTAGTTAATGCAATTATAGTCTCTGCTGGTGCCTTCATCAATATGGATGTAAAAACTCCATTGTCAGGACCAATAAAAAACTGGTTTTGCCATTTTATCAAGACCCCTTCTCTATCATAGCCAACACCTGGATCAACTATTACTAAATGAATTGTTCCCTCAGGGTAATATTTATAAAAAGAACTTACTGCATTAGAAGCCTCATCAATGCAAAAGGGTGTTATATGGTGCGTAATATCAATTATCTTAGCCTTTTTGTTTATAGATAGTATTACACCCTTCATTTGACCTATAAAAGTGTCATGATAACCAAAATCAGTCGTTAAGGTAATAATCCCCGAAGGTTTAAGCTGGGCAACTGGTTTTTTCATGGAGTTTGATTGTGCCTATGATATCATTAATGCCTTTTAATTCCTCTCTTTGGATAAAATCTCTTAAATCATCGAGAATCTTTATAGATGTAATTGGATTTATAAAATTTGCAGTTCCAACGGCTACTGCCTTTGCACCAACTATAAAGAACTGGAGAGCATCATTTAGGTTCATTATACCACCGATGCCAATAACAGGAATCTTAACCACCTGACAGGTTTCCCAAACCATCCTAACTGCAATAGGTCTGATTGCAGGACCAGAGAGTCCACCTGTATTATTCGCAAGTATGGGCTTACGAGTATTTATGTCAATAACCATACCTGTAATAGTGTTAATCAAAGACAGGGCATCTGCACCGCTATCTTGGGCAATAAGGGCAGAGGTCTTAATATCACCTGTGTTTGGTGTTAATTTTACAATCAAGGTCTTTTTTACTACCTTCCTGATAGCCTTTATCAAGCCTTCCATGAGTTTTAGGTCAGTGCCAAAGGAAATCCAATTTGACTGTTTATTAGGGCATGATATGTTAAGTTCAAGGGCATGAATACCATCTGTATCATCTAATATTTCAGCAGTTTCAATGAATTCACTCTCATTATCTCCAAAAAAATTTGCAATCACTGTCGTATTTTTTTCTCTTAAAAAGGGGAGTTTTTTTGATACAAATTCTTTGACACCAATGTTTTGTAAACCAATGGCATTAAGCATACCTGAGGGTGTCTCTACAATTCTTGGAGTAGGGTTGCCTTCCTT
>DUZI01000215.1 GCA_013349595.1 Nitrospirota bacterium | reverse complement strand
TGGATACCTGAACAATATTCTAAAAGTTCTTTTGCAGTAAAGATGAGACAGTCTTACCTTAGTAAAGAACAGACTTTGCAATATGGATGGAGATTGGTAGTTGACTATCCAATGGATGAATTATATCATTCAATCACAAGGGAAGCTAATTTTATGATGTCATTTATTTTTATTGTCATGCTTATCTCAATGTCACTTGCCAAGTCTTTAAACAGAATTACCGTTGACCCTATAAGAGAGATAGTCTCTAATACTACAAATATAGCAGAAAAAGCCTCATCAAAGGTCTCATTTAAACAGGAGATATTTTTTATCAAGGAATTTAATCAACTCATATCAAATTATCGTGAGGCCTTTGAACAAATTCTCTCTTACATAAATGAGATGAAAAATAGAAAGATATTACTTGAGCAAGAGATTGAATTAAAAACAAAAAAGATAATAACTGCAGAAGAGAGTTATAGAAAACTCTCTGAAAATATGGTTGATATAATTTATCGTGTGAACTTAACACCAGTTATAAAGATTGGATATATTAATCCTGCTGCTGAGAGAATATTAGGTTACTCACTCAAGGATTATTATGATAATCCAAAGTTTATATATCAAATTGTCCACCCTGATGATAGGATAAAAATAAAAAAACATATTTCTCAAAACTATAGAAATCAATCTCCCTATGTCTTCAGATTTATTACAAATTTTGGTGTTACAAAATGGCTTGAACTAAAAGATACCTTTGTCTATGGAGAAAATGGAAAGACAATTCAAATAGAGGGAGTTGCAAGAGATGTGACAGACAGACAGGTGCTTTCTGAGCTATTAAATGATAGTATCAACCAGTTGCAAACTATATTTGACTTTGCCCCTGATGCCATTTTGATGGTTGATATGGAGACAGGTTTGATAATAGACGCCAATCAGTCTGCAAGTAAACTGCTAGATGCCAAAAAGATAGATATTATTGGCAAACACTTTTTATCAATCCACCCACCAGAATTAATAGAATATGCAAGGGAAAATTTTCTATTACATAGTGAAGGTAAGATCGATTATGTCCATATTGATGTATTGACCTCTAAGGGTTTACAAATACCTGTAGAGGTCATAACAAGCAAGTTAAAGCTAAAGGGGAGAACAATTATTTGTGTTTACATTAGAGACATAACCATAAGGCAACAGTATGAAGAAGCACTAAAGTCATCCCTTAAAGCAAAAGAGACCTTGCTTAGTGAGGTTCATCATCGTGTAAAAAATAATTTTCAAGTTATGTTAAGTCTCATAGACCTTAAAAGCATGATGACAACTGACAACTCCATAAAAAATATTCTTTTTGACCTTCGTCAAAGGATTATGATTATGTCATTGGTTCATGAGTCACTATATCACTCTGATCAAATAGCATCTCATGTTGACATTCAAAAGTATATTTACGATTTGATAGACAAGCTCAACATATTCTATGGACGAAGCAACATTGTTATTCAAAAGTTTATTGATAATATTAACATAAACTTTGAAAAGGCTGTCCAGATTGGTTTAATAATAAATGAGATTATCACCAATTCTTTCAAGCATGCCTTTTCTAAAAATTCAGATGGCAGGATAAATGTAATATTAATAAGACTTACTGAAAATACAGCAAAACTTCAAATTAGTGATAATGGCAAGGGACTACCAGAGGATTTTGACATCTCAAGGCTTTCATCACTTGGTTTTGAACTTGTAAAAATATTGTCATCACAACTAAATTCTACCCTTGATATAGAGAGTCACGAGGGATTGACAATCACTCTCATTTTCCCTATTTGAATAAAAACAGTCATAGATGATTATTGAATTATTAAAGCATATAACCACATCAACACCTGAATATGTAAAAAAAATGGGTTATCTGAGAGAGGTAATTGCCATTGAACATAGATTTAAAAGATGCAAGAAGGAATGGAAAGAACACCTTGAATTATCAAAACAGACCATCTTAGATTCCCTCTTTCTTTGCACTCACAACAAGAGGGTTGTCATACTTGGCTCAGGTTTCTTATTAGATTTGCCACTTCGAGAATTATCAAACACCTTTGAAGAGGTAGTCCTTGTTGACATCTTACATATGCCTTCAGTAAGAGAGGCAGTCTCTATTTTCAGTAATGTCGTATTAATTACATCGGATATTACAGGTTTAGCAGAAAAACTCTATATCTCCAGACCAAAACCTGAAGGTAGCTTGCCTCAAAGTGAACCCTTTTTGCCTTATTGCGATGATGATTGTAGTTTGGTTATCTCATTAAATATACTCTCACAATTACCCATCATACCAAGTCATTATTTGATGAATGACCTAAAATGGAAGGAGAGTGAAAAACTCCTTTGCTGGTCAAATCAAATTATGCTTGACCATTACAAGGCATTAAATCATCTTAAGATACCTGTGTGTCTGATAAGTGATTACGAAATGGTTTACATAGATAAGAAAGGTAATGAAATAGACAGACAGATTACAGTCCCTTTTTTAGCAAAGGCAAAACCATATAATCAATGGAGGTGGAATATTGCCCCTATTGGTATTGAATCAAGGAAATATGCCGTTGAATTAATAGTATCAGCCTTTCTGTTGGAAAAAGATAAAAAGACTGTGAGATAATATTAACCCTTTGATTAACTAATTATTGATGAGGTGATTGTTTAACCTATTATTTCTTTGAAATGTAGTCCCTAAAAAGCCCATGAAGTTTTACCTTATTTTCCACATATTATTGTTTTTATTCATAACCTTTCTGATAGAAGGCATCTCTTATGCAAGCAGTGATAGCCTCACAGGTGGAGATAATACTTATGTGGTTGTAAAGGGTGATACTATTGATTTGATTGCATCAAAGCTTGGTGTACGGGCAAGTAAATTGATTGAAGATAACAAACTCCAAGAGGTCAAAAGGCTGAAGACTGGGACTACCCTTAGATATAACAACTTAAGGATAATTCCCAAAACAATCCCATCAGGTATCATAATCAACATCCCCGAGAGAATGCTCTATTACTTCAATGATAATAAGCTTGTTATGGTATTTCCTGTTGGTTTAGGCAAAATATTCAGTAAAGGTGATACAAAGTGGCATACACCTTTGGGAGAGTTTAGCGTTAAGAACAAACAGAAAGATCCTTTTTGGTATGTGCCTGTTTCTATTCAAAGGGAGATGGAAAAAGAAGGTAAGCCGGTAGAACTAATTGTCTCGCCTGGACCAGACAATCCACTAGGCAGGTTTATTGTAAGGACATCGTTACAAAATATACATATACATGAGACCATTTACCCAAACTCTGTTCATCGTTTTTCAAGTCATGGGTGTGTTAGGGTGCTTCCTAAGGACATGGAGAGGTTTTACCCCCTTGTTCAAATAAACACACCTGGTGAGTTAATATATAAACCTGTTAAGGCACTTTACCATAATAATAAAGTCTATCTGGAAATCCACAAAGACTACTACAATAAATATCCAAATTATGAAGATGAGGTCAGAAATCAACTTGAAAAGACAGGTGCAATTCAAAGGGTTGATTGGCAAAAGGTAGAGAGGGCAATCAAAGAGAGATTGGGCACAGCAGTTGATGTTACAAAATATTAGCAGTTAATCTTGAATAAATAAAAAATTAATTATTTTTTAGATTTGGCAAGTCAAGGTTTTTAATCTCTTCATCAGTAAGAAGCCTCTTTGCACCAATGTATCTTTTTACATAATAAGGTGTATCCATACTGTCAATGGTTACTTTTTTTGAGAGGGTCGAGGCATGTATAAAGAGATTATTCCCTAAATAAATCCCCACATGAGAAGGGAATGATGCGTAAGTTCTAAAAAATACGAGATCACCCTTTTCTAATTCATTTTTGTCTATCAATTCACCATGTCTAAACTGCTCCCTTGCACTCCTCGGGAGGCTTATACCTGCTATTTTATAGACCTTTTGAACAAAGGCAGAACAATCTATACCAAAGGCACCACTACCGCCAAAGGTGTATGGTAGATGGAGGAGTTTTTTGGCAAAGAGGATTATTCTCTCTTGTATATCAAGATTTGAAATATCTTCTGCCCTTGCCAAATCAAGTGCCTCGTTAATCTTCTTTTCATTAATTACAGGTGGTTTCCTCTTGTGATAGGATGAACGGATAGAATCAAGCTCATCATTTTCAAAATTAAATTCAAGATTAACGTCTTGTTTCTTAAGGGAGAGTTTCTGTCCAATTTTTAAGGCATTTGAATTAAGATTATTAGCATTCATTA
>DUZI01000242.1 GCA_013349595.1 Nitrospirota bacterium | reverse complement strand
TCGCAAAATTTTTTTGACCTTTTGATTAAATATGCTGTGATAAAGGGTTGATGATGTGTATAAAAGGATAAGCGTTGCCCCGTAGATTGAACAACTTACAATATGCCACACATTCCCAAAAAGACTTGAAAAGGCAGACAGGACTGCCAAACCTGCTATTGAGAGCACAGCACCTATACCATGTGTTATACTGTTTGCAATTTCTTCACCTAAGGTATATTGCCTGATAATTTCAGTCTTGCTCATATTGATATAATATTCTATAACAAGATTGTTATTAATCCCAAAAATAGCGATAAGAAGGGCTGTTTCAGAATTTTTATAATCGACGATTTCATTTTAATTTTGCTTTATTCTTTATAATGTAATGCCTTTTGCTAAAGTTTCTCAAGATTTCTTTTATAAGGTGTCGTATAAAATTTTTCACCAACCCTTCCTACTTGATTTTATTAAGTTCTCAGTTATATCGATGATTTTGGGTTAATTTTTAAATAGATGATTTAAAAAAGTTATTTCATATAATCCTTTATTAGCCCTTTGTATGTTTTCCTTTTCTCTCTATCTGTAGGATTGGGATTGTCAGGATAGAGTTTTCCTTGTGGGTCTATCCCTTCTTTTGATATATTAGAAGGGTTTGAATCAAATAACTGTTGTTTCTCTTGGAGGCTTTCTTTTTCTTTTTGATATGTAAACTCAAGAGAAATGCCATTTGGGTCAAAGGTATAGATAGATAAAATTATCCCATGGTCTATTACCTCTGAAACCCATTCATTTGCATATTCAAGTCTTTCTTTTATTTTCCAAAGCTCATCCTCAGATTCAACTTCAATGCTTACATGGTCAAAGACAATCTGTCCGCTCTGCATACGCCCTGCGTCCTTTTCATGGATTGGTTTTACATCTGGCCATTGAAAAAAAGAGATTGCAGAATTTAATGATATTTCAAAAAAATATTGTTTATACTCAGCCTTTCCAAAGGTTCCAATCATTTTCATCCTGAGAAGATCGCGCCAAAACCTTACGGTTTTGTCTAAATCTCCTGTAACCATAGCCAAATGATGAATTCCCTTGTAATTTGACATTTTTTTACCCTTTAGAAAACTTGCTAACTTCAGTCTGTTCGAGCCACTTGAGCCTATTTGAATTGATGACTGCTGAGTTTATAGTATCTATCAGTAAGGATGGGTTTACAACTAGAGACTCATTTCTCTCAAAGGCCTTTCCCTTTTGTTTTGTCTTGGTCTTAAGTAACCTCTTTATATCAGACTCTCTCGGAATCTTTATTTCCTTGTCAAGTGCATCGGCAAGCATTTTGAATACCTCTCTAGGTGCCTTGCGGTAACTATGGGTGTCTACTACAGATATTAATGTTTTTGGAGTTAGTGTATAGTCAATGATAGTCCCGCTCATCTCGTATGTTGATGGAAGCGGCAAGACGACATCAGCCATTTTTGCGAATTCATCTAAAGTAGTTGTATGAACAATAGTAAATGTATCTGCAGATTTTTCTGAAATAGTTGTGTTGCCAATTACATATAGAACCTTAAAGTCTTTCTTATTTAATAAATTTTTGTAGTCATCAATTGAGTTTTCTATGCCTGCAAGGCTTAAACCAAGTGCATTTGCCTCGTAAGTTGCAGGGATAGCAAATCCTTTGATAATGGATAAATTGCTTGCTGAAGCATACAGATCAGGTGGGGCAATGACTACAGGATTTGTTGCCTTGATAAAAAGTTTTGAAGCCTCTATGGCTTCCTCCGTAGGTTCTACTCCTTCAGTGTCTTTAAGTGTGTTTTTATCTGTGCAGTAACCTTCTTTACAGATGGCAGATGTTAGAGACTTTAAAGCAGTGATTGAATCTCCTGATATATGGACACTTGAAATGTTAACAAAGTCGGTATCACCAATTGAAATAAGAGGTGTTCCAGATTTTACTATCCTTCTTATAATCGCATCGAGTGCAGGCAACATCCTCTGGCTTTGGCCAATCTTTAGTCCTGCAATAATAAACAAGTCTGCTTCATAGAGGTCTGATTTTTTTGCAGGTATAACATCATCATCTACATATAGTGCTGAGGTCGTGAATATGTGCCTTGCAGATAATACCTCATTTGCAAAGTCAAATAATGAAAGGGCATCTTCGGTAAGTAAGGAGCCATTTGTTATAAAGGCTGTTGTATTTTTTGATTGTAACAACTTTTCTGAAATTAATTTTATTGCCTCGCTCCATGAAGATTCCCATAATTGTCCATCTTTTCTAATCATTGGTGATTTCACAGGGTTCTCATATATATAATCATAGCCATATCTCCCATAAGCACAGATATAGCTTTTAGGTTCATAGCTTTTATAAGCAGAGTTTATCCTTACAATATGGTTTTTATTGCTTGACACCTCTATTGCACAAGAGTCTCCACAAAAGGTACAAAAGGTCTTTGATTTTGTAAGATTCCATTCCCTATCTTTAAAATCACCTATCTTGTCTTTTAAGGCATTGACAGGACAAACATCAACACAACTTCCACAGAAAGTACAATTTGTCTCGTGCAGAGGTTTATCCTGAGCTGTGGTAATCTTTGCAGAAATACCCCTACCCATAAAATCAAGTACATTTGTTCCTTGATCTCTACATACCTTCACACAGCGACCACAATGGATACAATAGTCAGGGTCTCTTACAATAAAGGGATTTAAATTATCAGTGCTATAATTCCATCTCTTACGAATGTAATTAGATTCTTGCACCTCATATTTGAAGGCATACTCTTGTAGCCTGCATATACCTGCCTTTTGACAAGTCATACAGTCCATTGGATGCATTGAGAGGATAAGATCTATTACGAATTTTCTTATGTCCTCTAATTCTGAGGTATCTGTTTTAATTGACATACCTTCCTTAACCTTTGTGGTACATGAGGTAACAGGTGTCTTTAATCCTTCTACCTCTACAAGACACAATCTACAAGCACCAATTCCTTTCATGCCTTTTAGATAACACAGATTAGGTATGTGAATACCTGCCTGCTCAGCGGCATCAAGTATGGTAGTCCCTTCTTGAACTTCTATCTCTTGATTGTTTATCTTGATATTTAATGTTTTTGACATAATTCCTCCTTATTTATATATTCCATACAAGTTAATAATATGGCATCTTCAGGACATACTTTTATACATTCTCCACACCTATTACATATTTTTACAAGTATTTCGAATGGTAGGTAGCCAGTAAGATAGGGTTTTTGTGACTCTCCAACTATTGCATTAAATCTGCAAACTTGTTGACACTTTCCGCAAAAGGTGCATTTTGATGGGATTATGCTGTATTGAATCATTGAAGGGCATTGCATTGCCCCACAACACTGTAAGACATGCTCTGAAAATACATTTGTTGCGAGCCAATCTGTAAGATATTTAGCAGTGTCTTTACCCTTTTTACACATTGAACTCTTCCACATCATTTCCGCAATGGTGTTAAGTACCTCAATATCTTTTTTGACACCCTCCCCTTGTTGAATGTTTGCAATCCTCAATTTTGCTTCATAACATCCCATAGAGCAGGGCATACATTTACCACACATTGGCCCGGATAAAAACTCTGTAATATAGTAAAGTGCCTTTTGGACTACACAGTAATATTTATTTTCTGCCAAATTTTTAATATCCTCAACCTTTAAATTACTTTTATCTGTCATAAAATTACCCCTTTAATAGGAATCTCCAGTCATGTAAATGATGCCTGGCAAGATATGTGATACGAGATCTCTATAGGAAATGACCCCAATTATCTCACCATTTTCTGAAACAGGCAGGTGTCTAAATTTCCTCTCAGACATCATATTCATTGCTACACTAACATCTGTTGATGAATCTAAGACTAGCGGGTTAGGGGTCATTATCCTTGCCATTACTTCATTTGTAAATGAGATGTTTCTTACAAAGCATTTCATAATATCCCGTTCAGTAAATATGCCTGCCAATTTCTTATGATCATCATAGACAAGTATTGATCCAACACCTTTTGCATCCATTACTGATATTGCATCTGCCACGATACAATTTACATTGCAGGTTATAATCTTTGAAGGTTTTGAGTTTAAAATATCTTTCAGTGTCATTTGATTAGCCTCCTGGATTGTTATTGTTATCTCTAACTTTGTTTACAATTAAGTTTGCCTTTGAAGGATCAATCTCACCAAAGACCTCCTCATTAATGGTAACGACAGGGGCAAGTCCACAACAACCTACACAACCAACAGTTTCCAGAGTTACAGATAAATCTTCTGAGGTCTCACCTTGAT
>DUZI01000244.1 GCA_013349595.1 Nitrospirota bacterium | reverse complement strand
TTTTTTTATAAGGTGTCGTATAAAAATTCCACACCAGCCCTTACTATCTTACTTGTATTAAGCTTTTTAGTTCTATCGCCGATTTCGGGTGCTTATCTTTTAAGTAAATCCTAAGTCCTACATTGAACCATAAGAATGTAACCCACTTAAAAGTAGATTCACACCAAGATAGGTAAATATTGTTGACACAAAACCAACTATTGACACTATTGCAATCTTTGCCCCTCGCCATCCCCTAAGAAGCCTTGCATGAATATAGAAGGCATAGACAAACCATGTAATAAGTGACCATGTTTCTTTTGGATCCCAGCTCCAGTATCTCCCCCATGCCTGATCTGCCCAGACTGCACCAAAAATAAGCCCCCCAAGCGTGAATACTGGGAAACCTACTGCGATAGATTTATAGGTAAGTTCGTCAAGTTGATTTTGGGTAATTTTAAATGATGAAATCAATTTTTTTAGATATATCCCATAATTCCAAATAAATAATATTATGCATACAGATAGGGCATAGCTTGTTATTGAAATTAAAAATGATTCATTTCTAAAGGTTGCCTTAAATAGATAATTCTTTAAAAAAACCTTTTGTGACAATCCTGCAATTTTAAAGGTAAGGTAATCAATACCCATCGCCAATAAAACTATTGAAAATAAGCCAAGCATAACCGTCCAAAGTATGTAATAGGGGCTCTTTTTGTCATCAATTGAGAGAGCAAGATACATGATTGCAGTTGCAAAGGAAACAGAAAATCCTGCATAAGCTATAAAACTCAAGGTAACATGGGCAAGAAGCCAGTTGCTCTGTAGGGCTGGAACAAGTGGATGAATCTCCTTAGACATACCTGATATGTCAATGAATGCAAGTGCCATTGCTGAAATTGGTGTGATGAAGGCACCAAAAGTTCTTGTCTTGTATTTCCATTCAATAATAAGATATCCGAGAATTATGCACCATACAAAAAATACAAGCGATTCATAAAGATTAGTAAGTGGCACAGCCCTCAAAATACCCATTTTGCCTAAATCATAAAATTCTTTCCATCTGATAATAAATGCTATTGTGTGAGATGCAAAACCTGCTATTGTAAAGGTAGTTGCAAGAATTCCAATTGTATTGTTTTTAAAGGCAAGATAAGAAATATATAAAACCATTGCCAATACATAAGCAATACTTGATATTCCAAAGAAATCTGAACTGTCCATACCTCCTCCTTATTTATCAGTCTTTAATAAAGATGAAACAGTCTCTTGTATTTTGTTTTCAAAAGTATTTTTATATTTATTTGTTGAGGCGACAATAATAACATCAGTTTTATTAGCATTTTTCTTTAATAATATCCATATCTTTTTATGAGTCATAAAGAATGACATGTAAAGTCCAACAGACATTATCAAACAAGCCAAATAAACCAACCAAACGCCCGGGTCTTTTCTTACCTGTAATCCTGTATATTGAGAGCCCCATAAATCAACAAACTCTATCTCTCCTTCTGGAAAAACCCAACTTTGTGGGAATCTTTTTAATACCCATTGCCTATTTATAATACTTTTGCCATCATAAAACTCAAGAAATACTGCTGGGTTTACCATATTGTCAGCATAGGTAAATAATTTCCCCGACTCATCCATTGCTATGGCAGGAGAGAAGTCTGCTACTTTAACAGTTATGTTAGTATCAGGAATTGTAAATTGCTCATCAAAATGTATCTTTGTCTCAAGTTGCTTCTTTGATCTTGAGGTTATCCTAAAATGAAATAATGACTGCGGTGAGGGGGAGAAGCCATAACTTGATTGATAAAAGGTTATTCCTTTGTATCGTAATGGTGAATTAACCTCAATTTGTTGTTTTAATACCTCTTTACCATTTTCTATTATTGTGAGGTTGCTCTTGTATGATTTTGGGGTGTCTGAACCTTCGTAAAAAGATACATCAAAATCATCACATCTTATCTCAAAGCCAAGTGGAATTTCTTGACCATTTTGCAAATAGGCAACAGATGAGTTGGTCCCTTCAAGAAGATTCAGATAACCATTAAAACCTTTGAATAATCCTGCAATAACACCCAAAAACAGTAAAAGAATGCTTATATGAGTTATGTAGAGACCCAGTCTGCTGTATTTGCCTTTTTCAGAATATGATTGAATATTGTTATCTTCACGATTCTCATAGAGTTTAAAGCCTGATTTTGAAAAAGCATCTGATATTAGCTTTGATGCCTTATCTATGTGCATATTCAGTGTAAAATGATGTCTAATAGGAAAGTTTGAAAACTGTTCTTCGTTAATTGGCTTGATTGGTTCTTTGATTATTTTTAATACTGATGGAAGTCTTTCAAGGGTGCAGACTATTAGATTAGATGCAAAGACAAACAATAGGGTTATAAACCACCAAGAGTGATACATATTGTTTAGCCCAATTGTGTCAATTATTTTATAGACATCAAGAGCGATTGATTGACCAAATATTTTTGTAAGGAGTTTGATATTTTTTTCAGGGTCTGAGCTTTGGTCAATTATTGTCCCAAATATTGAGGATATACCTATGGTTGTGAAAACAAATATTGCTAATTTAACTGAAGATAAAAAATACCAAATTCTATCGATAAATGAAGGGTTGAGCATTACTTTAAGAAGTTAAAATTTTTAATGCCTTCATCCTGCTTGGGTGTTTGAGTTTTCTTAGAGCTTTAGCTTCAATTTGCCTCACTCTCTCTCTCGTGATTGACAAATATCTACCAACTTCTTCAAGAGTATGATCTCTGTCAACGCCAATACCGAATCTCATTCTAATTACAACCTCTTCTTTGGGTGTTAATGTCTTAAGTATACTTTGAATATGTTCTGACGCCTCAATCATTTCAGAGTCAGAATAAGGAGATGGGCTTGATTTGTCACCAATGAAATCTTCAAGTTCAGTATCTTCATCACCTATAGGAGTTTGAAGAGCTATGGGATCTTGAATTGCCCTGAATACCTCCTCAACTTTTCTAACAGGGACATCAAGTTTTTTTGCAATTTCTTCATTAATCGGTTCTCTTCCTAACTCTTGAGTTAATTCTCTTGATGCCTTTGTGACCCTATTATAGAATTCCATCATATGAACAGGTACACGTATTGTCTTTGTTTGGTCAATAAGCGCTCTTGTAATAGCTTGTCTAATCCACCATGTTGCATAGGTACTGAACTTAAAACCCTTTTCGTATTTAAATTTATCGACTGCTTTCATTAAACCTATATTACCTTCTTGAATAAGATCAAGTAACGGAAGACCCCTACCAACATAATTTTTTGCAATATTTACTACAAGTCTTAAGTTTCTTGTTATTAGTTCTTCTTTTGCACCATCAACAAGAAACTTTGCTTTAGAAATCTTATCACATTTATCAATCAACTCATCTACTTTTACCCCTGTTTCTTGTTCTATTTTCTTATAATCATTTTGAATCTCCTTATGAATATCCTCATATTTTTTTGCATTTTGTCCTTTTTTCTTTTTATCATTAATAAAGGATCTAAAATCTTTTAGGGTAACTATTCCTTTATTTTTGTATTTTGCTAATTTAATTTTATTACTTTCAATAATTCTTAACGAATCTTCCATACGTGATATTGATTTATAAAGTGCTTCGTCAGACTTTTCTTCTTCTGTCATAAATTCATCTTCTTCATCTATATTTATTTGTTCTTTAATCTTCTTGTAAAGTGGCATTTTAGAAATAGTATCTCTGATGATATTGCGTCCTTCTTCAAGTTTCTTTGCTAATTCTGTTTCCTCCATCTTCGTTAGAATGGATATATCGCCCATTGAATTGAAATATGCTTGAACTAAATCTTCTGTTCTTTCTTGTTCTTCAATTTCTTCTTCTGCATCATCTATTATCTGAGGTCCTTCTTCTGAATCTACTATTTTGACACCCATGTCACTAAGAACATCCATTAAGTCTTCTATCTCATCAGGTGAGTAGAATTCAGATGGTAGCGCATCATTTAGCTCATCGTAAGTAATTAAGCCTCTTCTTTTGCCGATTGTTACTATTTCTTCAAAAATGTCTTTTTCTTTCATAAAAAATCACATCCTTATATGAATTTTATGTTTATATTAAATTGCCTTGAATATATTTTTTTCATTATTTTCATAATTTGATTAAGTAAATTGATGTGTCTTTTGGAATAAATAGCTATTATATTCTATATTTTTATTAAGTTACTTTTTTTAATAGGGGTTAAGGCACACGGTCTATTAGTACTGGTAAGCTGAACTTATTACTAAGCTTACACCTCCAGCCTATCAATGTGGTAGTCTTCCACTGACCTTTAGGACTCTTGCGAGT
>DUZI01000268.1 GCA_013349595.1 Nitrospirota bacterium | reverse complement strand
CCATTTCAAAGGCTGTTGTGGCTTCTGCATTTGTAATTAACTTATCTAATCCTTTGGACATAGCCCAAAACCCTACACCAGCCATTGAGGCATCTCGTAAAAACTCCCTCCTTTTCATGTTTCGCTCCTTTTTTGGAATTTTATACTGCATTAGACTTTAATAAAGCATAATCTTTGACATCATACAAAATCAATCCTATTTGAAGCTAAAAGCCTCTTAAAGGACAATTATTACAATTTGGCTTAGGCTTACAGTAATGTTTACCAACCATTACAAAAAGTGCATGGTATTCTTTATAAAATTCCAAATTATTATCAAGATTATCATGAAATAATGCCTGACATTCATCATAATTAGAAAGATTGTTTATAATGCCATGTCTTGATAAAACCCTTTTAGTATAAGCATCTATAACAAATATTGGCTTATCTAAGGCATACAGAATAATGGAATCTGCTGTCTCTTTACCAACCCCTGATATAGATAGTAAAGATTTTCTTATATTTTGTATCTCATATTTTTTTAGATTCATAAGACTGCCACTGTGGCTTTCTACAATAAATGAAACGAAGTTCTTTAATCTCTTCGCTTTGATATTGTAATAACCTGATGGTCTTATTAAGTCTGCAAGCCTCTCAATAGATAGGTTATAAATTGTCTTTGGGGAAAGCATTTTATGTTTTTTTAAATTATCAATAGTCTTTTGTACATTTTGCCAGTTTGTATTTTGAGTAAGTATAGCTCCTATAGCCACCTCAAAGGGACTGTCGCCAGGCCACCAATATTGAGGTCCAAAATACTGGTAAAGCCTGTCATATAGCATAAGTAATCTTTTTTTAAGTTTTGGAACTTTTAAATAACCCTTTTCTGCCATTAAAGGTGTTTTTTGGTAATTTTTTATAGTCACTTAAAATTTAACATTTTCTTTCTCAAATAATATATAGTAGCCCAAAAATAGCGCTTAGTAAGGGCTGTTTCAGGATTTTTATAATCGACAGATTTTATTTATAATTTTGATTTATACATTTAAAGCAATGCTTTATGACAAAGCCCCCCCTAGGAACTTTTTTTTATAAGGTGTCGTATAAAAATCCTTCATCAGCCCTTACTACTTGATTTTGTAAAGTTTTCAGTTCTATCGCTGATTTTGAGAAGAAACCCAAAAATAGCGCTTAGGAAGGGCTATTTCAGGATTTTTATAATCGACAGATTTTATTTATAATTTCGATTTATACATTTAAAACAATGCCTTATGACAAAGCCCTAGGAGCTTTTTTTATAAGGTGTCGTATAAAAATTCCACTGAAAAGGCAGTAAATGCTACCTTGAAAGGCAAAGAGATTGTAAGCAATGCCATAACCACCATTAATAAAGTTGATGATACAACAAATTCTCTCTCTCAATTACTATTAAAACTCAATAACCGTGTTGAAGAGATTGGCAGTATTGTTACAGTTATTAAAGATATCGCCGACCAGACCAATCTTCTCACCCTAAATGCTGCGATTGAAGCGGCAAGGGCAGGAGAGCAAGGAAGGGGTTTTGCAGTAGTAGCTGATGCAGAACTACTTGATAAACTCAAAGAAGAATTTCAGGCAAAACAAAGGATAAAATAAGGACAATTTAATGTCTGCCCCAGTGTAATTTTGTCCTTAGAAGTTCAAAAAAATCTCTATTACTTGTTGACATAAGCCTTGTGATATTTTTTGATTTTGTAACAACCACAGTATCGTCTTTTGTGAGCTTAAAACCAGCCTGTCCATCTAACGTAAGGTATATTTCTTGACTTGCCGAGAGGATATTAATCTTTATATTTACATTGTCAGGCAAGACAATTGGTCTATTAGTAAGGGTATGTGGGCAGATTGGAGTAATCAAGATACAATTCACCGTTGGATAGAGTATAGGACCTCCTGCTGATAAAGAATAGGCAGTAGAGCCCGTTGGCGTTGAGATTATTAGCCCATCTGCTTTAAAGGTCGTCACATAGGAGTCATTAACAATACACTCCATCTGTATTATCCTTGCTATAACCCCTTTATTAAAAACTACATCATTTAGGACACAAAAACGTGATATCTCTTGTCCATCTCTCAATACAAATGCATCAAGCATATTTCGTTCATCCATAACTGGTTCTTTTTCAAAAATCATATCTACTACATCAAGCAGAGATTCACTATTTACCTCAGTAATGAAACCAAGATTGCCCATATTGACGCCTATTATGGGAATTTGTCTTTCTGCAATGGCTCTTACAGCACTTAGCATTGTCCCATCTCCACCAAAGACTATGATTAATTCAGAACATTCAGCCACAAGGTGTTTTGAAAAGCCAGGTTTGTTTAATAAATTAGCCAATACTTCATCAATGAAAACCTCACAACCCCTTTCAATAAGCCTTTGAATAAGCAAATCAATATCTTTTAAAAAGGACTTATCAAGTTTTTTACTAAATAAACCAATCTTTTTCATCAATACCCTCTATGTTTATTTCTCTGCATTCTTCATCAGTTTCGACAATACTTATCCTCACCGTCCAACCATCAATATTACCAAGTCTTTCTGCCCATTCAATAACACAAATACTATCTACAGACAGATAATCCCACAAACCCATGTCATCAATGTCAGCACCATCATTTAGTCTGTATAAATCTATGTGAAATAAAGGTGGCACTGTCTCATACACAGAGACTATAACAAAACTTGCACTTCCAATCTCTCTCTCGTCAATATCAAATGCCTTCCCGATACCTTTTATTAATGTAGTCTTGCCTGCACCAATATCTCCATAAAGGAGCGCAATTACAGGTAGTCTTTTATTTTTTAAAATCTTGCCAATTTTAAATCCAATAGACATAGTTTCACTAACGGAATTTGATAAAATAGTGATTATATCTGCCATTTATAAAAACTCCAGAGAGCCACTTGTGATTGAAAAGACATTACCATCTTCAGCCTGAACAATCAAATCACCTGAATTGGCAATATCAATGGCTGTCCCTGTAATAGTTCTGACATCACTGATTACCCTTACCCTTCGTCCGATTGTACAATTGTAATTCTTCCATTGATTTATAATCTTTCCCTTAATTTCATCTACCTCTTGTTCCTTAAAAATACGATACCACTTATCAAGGGATTTCAATATTTCAAAGACTAACTCATCTCTTGAGATTGTATTATTAGTGAATTGACTGAGCGAAATTGCCCTATTAACAATTGATGGCGGAAAGGCTCTGTCAGTTATATTTACACCGATGCCAATAACAAGATACTTGATTGAAGAAGCATGATACCTTGATTCTGTTAAGATACCACCAACCTTTTTATCCTCTATGATCAAATCATTGGGCCATTTCAGACTGACCTTTATCCCTGTCAAATTATCTACTGCATCAACTATGGCAACACCACTCATAAGGGTGATAAGCTGGATAAGACTATTTTCAACAATATTATTACTAACCCTGAGGCTTGGCGAAAAAACCACAGACATATAAAGATTACCTTCAGGGGAGCACCATTCATTACCTCTCCTACCCCTTCCACCTGTCTGCTTATCTGCAATAACAACTAATCCATCTGGATTATCATCTTTGCTTAGTTCAATGGCAAGATTATTTGTAGAATCCACTACAGGTCTATGTACAAGTCGTGTGATAAAGATGTCCTGTGCCAATATAGCCAATCTTTGAAATTGTATAAGATTCATATCCTGATAAGGTAGATGGTTATTCTGATTTACAAGTATCTCCACAACAACAGGACATTACTCCTTTTGACTTTAAGAATGCCTCCCTGCCTTCTTGAAAAGAAATCATGGCAATCAAGATGGCACCTAAGGCATCAAAACCACCAATTCCTGTAAGCTCATATCCTAAGCTCGCTATAAGTAGAATTACTGATAGGTATATACAAGTCTTTGCACACACTGCATCTGCTAATATTGCTTGAGAAGATAGTGCCTTACCAATCTTAATCTTATAGTGAATCATCACAACCATAACAAGAATTGATATGGAAGATATTATTACACCCCAAAGTGTCGTCTCAGGTTTGCTCCCTTTATAAAGATTATCAATGGCAGATATTGAAAGTCCTATAGCCAGTATATAAAAGGCAATACCTGTAATCTTGAGTGCACGGCTTTCAAACTTATCAAGTGTCTCATAGTCATTATTTTTAATCCTGTTAACCATATGCCATATACCAATACCAGATATTACCTCTACAAATGAATCAAGCCCAAAGCCAAATAAGGATAAGGTCTCATCTTCAATACCAAAGAAGACAGAAACTATCCCTTCTAAAATATTGTAAAACACAGTGAGTT
>DUZI01000209.1 GCA_013349595.1 Nitrospirota bacterium | reverse complement strand
TATTAATCCCAAGCTTTTTTTAAACAATATGCACAGTATTTTATATTTGGAAGAATAACACTACTTTCTGTGCATCTCAATCTCTCCTCAAAATCAGCGATAGAACTAAAAAGCTTAGTAAAATCAGCAAGTAAGATAGTAAGGGCTGGTGTGGAATTTTTATACGACACCTTATAAAAAAAATTTTCCTAGGGCTTTGTCATAAGGCATTGCATTTTAATGAATAAAGCACATTTAAATAAAATTTATCGATTATAAAAATCCTGAAACAGCCCTTCCTAAGCGCTATTTTTGGGTGATTTTGAAAAACAATTAAAAGCAATCAAAAACTCAAAGAGGATACTTACAGACTTAAGTTAGCAACAAATTTGAGAAAGTCTTTTAACATGATAGCATCATATAGTTGTAAATCCTGTGTCATTTCCTTAAGTATTTGAGTTCGTTTGATAGTTGGATGATCATAATAAGATACCCTCTTGTTTTCAAAGGTATCTGATAGTGCAATTATCTTTGCGAAGGGATGTATTTTATCGCCTGTTAAACCATAAGGATAACCACTTCCATCTTCTCTTTCATGATGAGTTAGTGCAACAGTTTTTGCGATAGGTGGTATGTCATTGTATGGTTCAAGTAGTTCTTTGCCTTTCAATACATGAGACTTGTAAATATTTCTGTTAATTTTATCATAGGAGTCCTCTCGGGCATCGTCATCTATAACCATACGACCAACATCATGAAGAATTGCTGATATGCCGAGTGTTAGCAAGTAATTATCATCCTTATTTATCACATGCCCATGCATCATTGACATTAGAGAGACATTAGTTGAATGAATATATAAATAAACATCAGATGGCTCAAAAAAAAGCAACTTGCCTGCCATATCAAAGTTGCTTCTAATAAGACCAATCAGTAAGTTGATATGTTTGTATAACTTTAAAAGTGTGTCTTGCGAGAGAGAATGATTACTTATTTCTTCATATATTTTATAGCACCAAACTTTAAGTTTTTCCCTTCTAACCCTTAATTTTATCAAAGGATCATCAATTTCTTGTGTATCAAGCAACTTATCTAAATAATTATAATAGGCATCAATATCTCTTTTACGAACAGCAATGTCAGAATTAAGTTCAAGCATATTTTTATAGGAGATTTCATTATCAACAGTAAAAGGTATCTCACCAAAGATAGGAAATCTCAAACCACCAATAGCGAGCTTAAAGGGTATTGCAGTATTAATAATCTTTTTGTCTATAATAAACCACTTTTCCTTAAACTCCTTATATTTAAATTCAAAAAAACTTGGGTCAAGTAACATAGATTTCAATTTCCCAGCATTTTGCATATATTCATTAAAAGAAAGGGCATTTCTCTGTCTAATATAGAAATTGCTCAAGGCTTGTTTTTCTATCATGACTTTTGCGAAGTAACTGTAAGTTGCACCTTTATCAAGTAAAGACTTATATATAGTGCCGTCATAAGTGTAAATCTCAAAGGGTATCTGAGTCCCTGTTACAAGCGTATCAAGACTAATAGGTATATACCTTTCTTTATCAGAATCTATTGCATATATCTTAACCATGCTTTAATTATAAAACATTAGTAACCCGATAAATATTTTTTAAGGAATTAGCTATCTTCATAACTCTAAATAATTTGTGTTTTCAATGGTTAATTTTAAATAAAATAATCTTTACTTTTTCATCTTTTCATACCATAGGCTGTGTCTTCTCTTTACATAATCTTCACTTACCCAACCTGTCAACATGCCTTTTAGTAAATGCCTATTGTCCTTAAATAACAATATAAAGGATATGTGAACTAAAAAGGCGAGCAAAAAAAAGGCACCAAAGATTGTATGTATTAGAGTATTTACTGCCTCTGCTATTGGAGATAATACTACCAACTCAAGATTTTTGAGGACTTTGATGATTCCTGAAAAAATCAATACTAATACTATTAAACCAATCCCAAAATAAGCAACTCTTTGTTCAGGAAGATATTTATCAGAAGGTGGTTCGTGTCCAATACCAAATGTAGCGAGTATGAGTTTCACAGAATTCTTAAGATCTCCCTTTTTGGGTATAAGCCCCCACTCTTTTGATAAGCCATGATTAAATATATGAAAGAATACTGCACTACAAAAGATAATTGCAGAAATGTAATGAACTTGTGTTACTGTAAAAAAATTTCCAGTCCAAGCAAAACCTGGCAATTCAGTAATAAAATATCTTTTATAAAGGGGCAAACAACCGAGCCCTGTGAAGATTAAAACTATCCCTGAAAGGGCAATTGACCAATGCTCAATCATTTCTACTGCTGTATTTCTCCTTATCTTATTCATCTTTATCATTACCTCCTTTATTTCTATTCATCGCATAAGCGATACCACCAACAATAGACAAAATTGATGAACCAAGAACCAACTTCCCAAGAGGGTTTATGTCTTTTTCAATCTTGCTTTCTATATTTACTGACATAGGAATCCTATCTTTCTTTTCAGTGATTGCCTTTTCGATTGATTCAAAAGGTATTTTTGATAAATATAGTGTAGATGTGCCACCATTTTGCTTATCTCCATAAATGTATAGACCTTCTTCTTTGGATCTTTTAGAAGCCATGCTATATATTGTCATTCTCTCTCCAAATAACATTGCACTATTATCACCTAACCGTCCCTTACAGGCAGAAACACAGGCAGGTTCTTTACCAACCCTGATCCTGTTTTTACATAAGTCACATTTATACATAACTCCACCACCAGCATATTTTGGCATTAACTTAAGATAAAGCCCTACACCAGCCTGCCTCTGTGGTATTGACCAGGGACAAACATCACGACACTTTGCACCACCAAAGCAAAGGCTGTCATTTATTACTGAATTCCCTTCGGGTTGTTTTGTTAATGCCCCAAAGGGACAACCTCTTACACATGGTGGGTTATCGCAATGCATACATCTACGCGGGATATGGAAATCCTCTTCATTTATGGAAACCTTTTGTATAAATATCCAATTATAAGGTGTGAGTGTATCAATCTTACCCCTCTTTTCTGACCAGTCTTCATAATTTTTTCTTGGCCAATAAGTTTGTATGGGTTTGACTGGCTCGGGATAACGATCTTTATTATATTCTCTACAGGCGGATACACACTTAGCCGTAAGTTCATCTTTACAACCATCACACCTTGTCAAATCAATTATTGTGGCAAATTTTCCAGCTATTGCCATTGATTCCTTTGGCATTAATAACCCTGCACCTGTTAATGCTGAAAATCCTAAAAATTGTCTCCTTGATAAAAACATAACTTGCCTCCTATAAACTCCTTTTAATAGTTTTTAAAACCATGCTTAGGTTGTTTTGCATTTCTTCTCGTGATAAGGCACTGTCTTTTGTGCATTCATCAATATAATGCTCTGCCATGATGAGTGATACCTTTTTGATTGCCCCTTCAACTGCGGACATTTGCGAAAAAATTTCCTCACACCTCCTGCCTTCATAAATCATCCTCTGAAGTCCTCTTATTTGCCCTTCAATCTTTTTTAGGCGATTCAAAATATCTACCTTATTCTCTTTCATATACCCCCCCATATGTATATATATATTAATATAGCATAATCAATTAGTTATTATCAACATGACTAATGGTTATATCAAGTGGGCAAAGTGAGGAATTTTTATAAAGATATTTTATAGGGTATCAAAAAGGAGAATTAAGTTCATAATTGTCAAAGAATAATACATTAACGATACATGGCGTATTTTTTTCAAAATTAGCGATTCTCTTAGCTGATATATTAGATCACTCAATTTATATATTAATGAGTATCATTTTTCTCATGTTTCTTTATTTTCATTTAATTTTATTAGAAACACCATAGCCATACCAAGCAAGATGATTAAGGAAAGGGCTGTTAGGGCATATTTAAAGCTACCGGTCATTTCCTTTATCACACCCACAAGATATGGACCTATAAATCCGCCCAGATTGCCAATAGAATTAATCAGAGCAATCCCACCAGCCGCTGCTGAGCCAGCAAGGAATGAGGTTGATAATGCCCAGAAGGGTCCAAGGGTTCCCCATATCCCCATTGCTGCAAGACAAAGGGCGGCTATCTGCATGGTAGGACTAACAGAACAAGCAGCCCAAATCAGCCCAATAGACGCCAGAAATATTGAACCAGCAGTGTGTAATCTGCGCTCGCCGGTACGGTCTGAATTGTATCCCACTATTGTCATTACGAGGGCAGCAAGAAGATAGGGTATGGCTGATACAACTCCTATGCCAATCTCACTAAACTCAGATATATCCTTGATAATCTGAGGCAGCCACAAGGCAATGCCATACAT
>DUZI01000148.1 GCA_013349595.1 Nitrospirota bacterium | reverse complement strand
TTCTGGAATACCTATACCTGTATCAGTAACGGTAACCTTGATATTATCTATTCCTAAATCTTCACTTATCCTTTCAACCTTAACATTGACACCACCTGTATCAGTAAATTTTATGGAATTACCCATAAGATTCATAAGTATTTGTTTAAACTTTTGCCCATCACCAATATAACAATCAGACAAATCTTTTGATAATTCCATGTTAAGATAAATACCCTTTACTTGAGCCTGCACCTTAAGTAATTCTACTGTTTGATTGCAAATCTCTGTAAGATTAAAGGGGTTGGAACTTATCTCCATTTTGCCTGCTTCAATCTTAGAAAAATCCAAAATCTGATTGATTATTGAAAGTAGAAAATTACCAGAAGATATAATCGTCTTTATGCTGTCTTTCTGCTCTTTTGTTAAATCTGTATGGAGTAACAATGAAGCCATACCTAAGATGCCATTTAGGGGGGTTCTTATCTCATGACTAATCATCGCCACAAAGTTGCTTTTTGCCTTGTTTGCCTCTTCTGCTTTATCTTTTGCAATCAGTAACTCCTGCTCTATAAGTAACCTCTGCCTTATCTCTTCATGGAGTTGTCTATTTGTTTGTTCTAAATCCTGTGTCCTCATTTTTACTTTTCCTTCAAGATCTATAAAAGATGACTTCAACTGATCTGCCATGCTTTCAAAGGATTGTGCCAATGTTGAAACCTCTTGATAGGAATAATCACTTGGTTCAATGGAAATCTCCCATTTACCTGAGGCTATTTCTGTTGTCTTTTTTGAAAGATTTGAAATAGGGAGTGTAATCCTGTTAGCTATTGTTATTGTTAGGATAATAGAACAGATTATGAAGATGAGACATATAATAATGGTATTATTTATGCTTTTTTTGATTGAATCAAGGAAATCTGACTCAGGTATACCAACAACAATCTTCCAATCTATTCCATAGTTATCAGTAAAAAATTTAATCTTTGTCAGGTATGTTTCATTCTTAGTCTTCAAACGAAAGATGCTATTGTTAGGGAGGGTTAATAGCCTTTCAGAGGTAGCCCTTATAATTTCATCAGGATAATCAGATACCTTGATCCTCTTTACTACATTGCCCTCCTGTTCATAGAGTTTATCACCTATAGAGGTAGCTACCATATATCCATCATTATCTGATATAAAAACCCACCCATTTTTACCAATAGTCAATTTCTTGAGAAAGCTATTTATATTTGAAAGCAACATATTTGTGCCAAATACACCGACAAGATTACCACTTTTGGCATATACTGGATATGATGATGTGATTGCAAGGCTTGGCATGACAAAATGTTTATAAACAGGGCTCCAAATTGGCTTACCCTCTTCAACTGCCTTTATATACCAAGGTCTCTTCCGTGGGTCAAAATGAGGAAATCTCTCAACAAAATCCCCTGCGGTGCCATCAGGCTTGACGGTGTAATACTGTGATGCCCCATCTGTAGAGTCGTTACGCATTATATGCTCAATCTCTCCAATCAAATTTTTCCTTGTGCCATAAAATTGTCCATCAGGTGTTCCTATGAAGGTGTAGGCTAGCTCATTAAATAGTCTCAATTGTGTATAAAAATATATCTCTCTTGCCCTTTTATCCCTGATATTGAGGTAACCATTTTTTAGAGAATTATGATGAATCTCGTTTAACATAAGGGGATATTTCATCAAATTCATAAGATTAATCTGAACCCTTGAGGAAATTTCCTCCAAGAGAGTCTCTGTTGACTGTTTTACATTATTTAGGCTGTTGTTGATCAGGATTACGGACATTATTGATACGGTAATTATAAGTACTACTATTACAGGAAAGGTAAGTAGCAATCTTAAGGGTAATTTGTAAACTTTTAGCATAACAAGTCTTGTTATGCTATTATTTTTGTAAGAGTCTTTTAGCATAATAAGTCTTGTTATTCTATTATTATCGTTTTAGTATCCATTATGTTATTTAAGTTTAATGTATCATTTTACAAATACCTTGCGAAATTTTCAAAAAAAACTTTTATACTTTTTCAAGTTATGATATAGTTTAATACCTATGTTGATAAGAAGGTTACTCACTCTAATATTAATTCTGCTTTTTACATCAACCGTCTTTGCTGGAGATGATAAAAAAGAGAAACCAACTGCTTTACTTACAGAGAGTAAACAGATGGAGAATAAACAATCATCAACCAAGCAAATAGGTTCTTCTAAAAATATAGTCTTACTAATGGACAGCTCTGGAAGTATGAGAAAGACTGACCCAAAAAATTATAGAAAAGTTGCTGCAAAATTATTTACATCCTTAATAGGTGAAGATGTAAAAATATCCATATTGAGTTTTGGTGATACGGTCAAGACTTTGTTGCCTCTTTCTGACAATAAAAAATCTCTAAAACCAGCTATTGACAAGGCAATAGATAAGATAAGCTCTAAAGAGTTTTCAACTCATATTCATCTTGCAGTAAAAGAAGGTTTTGAGATACTCAAAAAGACAAAAGAAGGTACTGGTATCATCATCCTCATGTCTGATGGAAAATTGACCTTAGGCAGTGAGTCAAAGGATAAATTAGCAAAGGAAGAACTTTTGAAGATGCTTCCAGAGATTGCCAAGGCAGGAATTAAGATTTACACAATACCCTTTACAGAGGAATCAGACATCGCCCTTTTAAACACGATAGCAAATGAAACTGGCGGCTTTTCTCGTCTTGCAAAGACTGATAAGGACATCCACATGCTCTTTGCAAGTATCTTTGAAAAGATTAAATCACCTGATTCCATTCCAATCAGAGATGATGGATTTTCCATCGATGCAGAGATAAAAGAGGCTATTTTGATTATTACAAAACAACCAAAGACAAAGACAACCCTTGTAACGCCTTCTGGTACAAAGATTAATTATGGCAAACATGGTAAAAATATCTTATGGCACAGCACTGATTTGTTCGATATGATTACTATAACATCACCTCAAATTGGTCAATGGAAGGTCAATCTAAGCACAAAGGAAGGCAATCGTGTATATGTATTGACAAATTTAAGACTAAAGAGTAGCTTTGACAAAAATCTTGTTTACATTGGAGAAAAACTTACTCTTGATGCATGGCTTGAAAGAGATGGTGGTATCATCAAAGAAATGGATGTGCTTGACAAGATTACAATTATTGCAGAGTCTTCAGATCCATCAAAGACCCCAAAAAAGATCAATATGGTGCTTGATTCATTAGTTTCTGGGACAGTGCCTACTCAAGGTAAATATATGGCTGAATTGTTAATAGAGCATGTGGGAGACTATACAGTTAAGATAATTGCAGAAGGAAGCACCTTTAAACGAGAAAAGATACTTGAATTTCGGTCAGAAGAGATGCCCCCAGAAAAGGTTCAACCTATCAAACGAGAAAAGCCAGATAAGACAGAGCAAAAAACTGAGGTCAATGATCCTTCAAAAGAATGGAAAAGTTCCTTAATAATCTTTGGTGTAGCAAATGGAACTGTCTTGCTCATTGGTGGTTTGGTATTTTTAGTCTTAAAACTACTCAAAAAAAGGTCAAGGAAGAAAAAATGACTATAACTCTTAGTCCTTTATATATCCTCTTTGGGATTGAGGCAATTATATTAATCATTATATTTGCTATTGTTATGGCAATTGGGAGGCAAAAATATAAAAATTTATATAATAAGTTATTAAATAAACAAAAAGTAACAAAACTTGCCCCAGATTATAAAGTCAAAGACAAAGATGAATTACCTTCCAATAAGAACCAAGAAGAGACTTCTAAGGTATTAGAACAAAAACAAGATATCTATGAAGAAATAACATCATATAATAAAACTGAGGCTGAAGATGATAGTTCAGAGAATAAACAATCATTCCAAGAAGAAGATCCCTTTTCATTTAGACCTATCAAAAATGAGAGTGTTAATCAGTTAAAAAAGGTTGTTGATTTCCAAAAAGAGAAGATAATAAATCTCATGTGTTATAAAGATATACTTGAGTCTGCACAAAAAAAATTGATGAGTATTCATGATGATTATACTGATCTTGAGCAAAGATTTATTGCAATACAAAGTGAAATGGCAGAAAATAAGGAGTATGAACTTGCACTCAATATGTTTGGAGATAATACAAAGGAACTGCAAGATTTTATAGATACATTACAAAAAGAAAATGAGCAATTGCTTGAAAAATTTAACTCTTGGGAAGGTCAACTAAAAGATATTTGGAATGAAAGTGATAGCATTGAATCTGAAACAGTTGATATTGCGACATTGATGACAGAAAAAGAAGAGATGATGGAAAAGATAAAGGAATTTGAGGAAAAGATTAAAGAAAAAACCAAACAACTGCAAGAGGCACA